>JAOPYU010000174.1 GCA_025964455.1 Thermoleophilia bacterium
CGGCTGCCGCGCCGGCACCCGCCGCTGCTGCTCCGGCGGCTGCTGCTGCGGCGCCCGCCCCGGCGCCGGTCGCGATGACCGGCGGGGAGACCGTGGTGAACTTCAACCCCATGCGCAAGGCGATCGCCCGGCACATGGTCGAGAGCGTCCACACCTCGCCGCACGTCACCTCCACGATGGAGGTGGACATGACCCGCGTCGTGAAGATGCGCGGGCGGCTCAAGGCGGAGCTGCAGCAGCAGTGGGGCGTCAACGTGACGTTCACCCACTTCGCAGTCCGCGCCCTGGTCGACGCGATCGCGCACTACCCGCTCGTCAACGCCGAGATCCGCGGTGACAGCGCCGTCATCAAGAACTTCGTGAACCTCGGCATCGCCGTGGCGCTCGACAACGGCGAGGGCCTGATCGTCCCCGTGCTCAAGAACGCCGAGGAGAAGAACCTCGTCGGCCTCGCGCGCGGCATCAACGACATCGCTACGCGCGCCCGCTCCAAGAAGCTCATGCCTGACGACGTCAGCGGTGGCACCTTCACCCTGACCAACCCGGGCATCTACGGGGCGAAGCACGGCACGCCGATCATCAACCAGCCGCAGGTAGCGATCCTCGACACCGAGGCGATCATCAAGCGACCGGTCGTGGTGACCGACGCCGAGGGCGCCGACAGCATCGCCATCCGCTCGATGATGAACCTCTGCATGAGCTACGACCACCGCCTCATCGACGGCGCCTACGCCGTGCAGTTCCTCGCACACCTCAAGCGTTCGCTCGAGACCTGGGACGAAGCCGCCTTCATCGGCTGAGGGTTCAATCCCCGGTCGCCTCGCAATTTCTGGTTGTACAACGACAGAAAATTGCGAGGCGACCGGCGGTTCACGCAGCGAGGCCCCCGATTGCTCGGGGGCCTCGTGCGTTGCGGCGCTGCTCGGCGTGGCCCTCGCTACCTGCCTGCGGCTGCCGCGCTCGCCTCGTCTCGACGGCGTATCGCGTTGTCCGTAGGCAGCGTACCCCGGGTTGGGAGCAGTGCTCAAACAGTCCGGATGGCGGTGGCCGTCGGGGCCCCCGGCCGTGGCCGCCTCGATCCCTCGGGGCGACCGTCCGGAATCAGTACGCGCGGATCTCGAACCGCCCGCTGTCGAGTGCGACCCAGCCGCTCTCCTGGGTCCAGGCCCAGCGCCAGCTGCCGGTGTAGGGCGAGACGTACACCCAGCCCCCGCGGATCGACGAGCGCGTCCAGGCCGAGCCGTTCCAGCTCCACGCGGGCGTCGCGAACCGGTGGATCGCGGCGCACGCGTAGGCGTAGCCGCAGTAGTTGAGGTTCAGGTACACCCAGCCGACGTGCGACGTCGGCGCAAGGCGGGTCAGGTCGCGGTCGCCGTAGCAGTAGGCGGGCACCGGATAGATCGCGGGGCACGCCCGTGTGTCGAACCGGACGTCGGCCTGGGCCGCAGGAGCCGAGACCAGGGTCGCCGCGATCGCCAGCGCGACGACCGGGATCCAGCGCACGAACATTCGTCGAATCATCGGTAGTTCCCCCACACACACGGCGCGACGCGGTAGTCCAGCCCGTCCGGGGCACAGCGCGTCTCGCACCTTCGCCTTCCATGGTCCGACGACGTCCGCCCAACGACAAGGGGGACCCGGCGCACGTGACGCCGGATCCCCCTCGAGCAACCATGTGATCCCGGTGATCAGGAATAGACGAACGTGCCGCCCGTGACCGCGAGCCAGCCGGTGTCAGCCGACCACACCCACCGCCACTGGCCGGTGTACGGCCACGCGTAGTACTCGCCGGGGCCGATCACCGTGCGCGACCAGGCACGCCCGCTCCAGCGCCAGGCGGTGAGCTGTTCGAGCACCGGGCCGCCACAGGCGGTGTATCCGGCTGCATCGGTGTAGCAACCGGTTCCGGTCGGCTGCGGGAACACGAGGTTCACCCAGCCGCGGTAGTGCAGTGGCGCGAGCCGCGTGCTCGTCGGGATGCAGGTGGTGAGCCCGGTCTGGGCGTTGACTCCGTACTCGTACCCGGTCGGGCACGGCACGGGCGAGAGCGCGCTCGCCGTGGAGGCGAAGATCGCCGTGACGAGCGCTGCCGCGATGACGGCAGCCGTGAAGATGGCGGTGATGCGTCGCATGTGAGGACCCCCCGAGGTCATCAGAGCAACGAGGGCCGGCGCTCCGCGTAGGAAGGCCGACCCTCGTGCATGTCATCTGCTCGGTCAGTAGTAGATCGGGTACTGCGGGCGGAGCTCGAAGCGACCCGAGTCCATCGCGACCCAGCCACTCTCCTGGGTCCAGGCCCAGCGCCAGCTGCCGGTGTAGGGGTAGACGTACACCCAGCCACCGTTGATCGACGTGCGGCTCCACGCCTTCCCGTTCCAGCTCCAGGCACCCGTCGAGACGCGGTAGATCTTCGGGCACATCATCCCGGCGTCGCAGTAGTTCAGGTTCAGGTGGACCCACCCGATGTGGTTGACATCCGCGAGCCGCGTCTGCGGCATGCAGCGCGTGTTGACCGCGCATCGAGCGATCGTGAGGTCGTCCGCTGCCTGCGCCTGGCCCGTTGCGGAGAACACCGCAGCGACCATGACGACCAGCAGCGAAAACCAGCGTGCCGTGAATCGAATCCGTGACATGGCTACCGTCCTTCTACGGCACGCGAGCCGTGGTCCTGTCCGTCCCGTACGGAAGGGGCTCGCATGCATTCCCTTCCAGCGAACGACGATCTCCCGGATCTGGCAAGCGATTCGACGCACAAATGACCGGATCCTGATGCGCGTCATGGTCCCGCGGGAGGTTCCGGCAGGGGCGGATCCACCGGTGGCCGCCGGATATGACATATTCGGAATCGCAGTATTGACGAGGGGGTCAATAACCCGCGCGCTGCAGGAGGATGGGATGCAGGAGACCGCTGCGAGGCCGATCGTGACGGGCGCCGAGGGCGTCACGAGCGACGATGTGCTCACCGCCGAGGCGCTCGCGCTGCTCGGTGCCGTCCACCAACGGTTCGAGCCGCGGCGCCAGGAGCTGCTGCAGGCGCGCGCTGCGCGACAGGTGCGCCTGGACGCCGGCGAGCTGCCTGACTTCCTCCCCGAGACCGCAGACGTGCGCGCAGGGGACTGGACGATCTCGCCAATCCCCGCCGGGCTGTCTGACCGCCGGGTCGAGATCACCGGGCCGGTCGACCGCAAGATGGTCATCAACGCGCTCAACTCCGGCGCGAAGATGTTCATGGCCGACTTCGAGGACGCCAACGCGCCGACGTGGTCCAACTGCATCGAGGGCCAGCGCAACCTGAGCGATGCGATCCGCGGCACGATCTCCTTCTCCAACGCCGCCGGCAAGGAGTACCGACTGCGCGAGGACGGCGAGGTCGCGACCCTGCTGGTTCGCCCACGCGGCTGGCACCTGGACGAGCGGCACGTCACCATCGACGGCGCGCCCATCAGCGGCGGCCTCTTCGATGCCACGCTCTACGTGCTGCGCAACCACGCCGCGCTCGCCGAGCGCGGATGGGGCCCGTGGCTCTACCTCCCCAAGCTCGAGTCACACCTCGAGGCGCGGTTGTGGAACGACGTGTTCAGCTTCCTGGAGGACGAGCTCGAGCTGACGCGGGGCACCATCCGCGCCACTGTGCTCATCGAGACGATCCTCGCTGCGTTCGAGATGGACGAGATCCTCTACGAGCTGCGTGAGCACGCCGCAGGCCTCAACGCGGGTCGCTGGGACTACATCTTCAGCGTGATCAAGCGCCTGCGCTCGATCGAGTCGGTCGAGGCGCTGCCCGACCGCCAGCAGGTGACGATGGCAGTGCCGTTCATGCGCGCGTACGCGGAGCTGCTGGTCAAGACCTGTCACCGCCGCGGCGCGCACGCGATGGGCGGCATGGCTGCATTCATCCCGAGCCGCCGCGATGCGGAGGTCAACGAGCGCGCACTCACGGCCGTGCACGCCGACAAGCGCCGCGAGGCCACGACCGGATTCGACGGCACCTGGGTGGCGCATCCGGACCTCGTCGCCGTGGCGCGCGAGGAGTTCGACGCCGTGCTCGGCGACTCGCCCAACCAGGTGACGCGACAGCGCGACGACGTCGAGGTGAACGCCTCGCAGCTCATCGACACCCACGTCGAGGGCTCCACCGTGACGGCCGCTGGCCTGCGCACCAACGTGCGCGTCGGCGTCGCCTATCTCGCCGCGTGGCTCGCCGGGAGCGGCGCCGTCGCGATCGACAACCTGATGGAGGACGCCGCGACGGCTGAGATCAGCCGCTCGCAGCTGTGGCAGTGGGTGCAGCGCGGCACCGAGCTGGCCGACGGCCGCACGGTCGACGCCGCGCTCGTGCGCGACGAGCTCGCCCACGTGCTCGCCGGCCTGCGCGAGGAGCTGGAGGGCACGCCCTCCGAGCCTCATCTGGACGAGGCTGCCGCCATCTTCGAGCGCGTCGCACTCGAGACGCCCTTCATCGAGTTCCTCACGTTGCCCGCCTACGAGCGGATCGACTGACACGCACCACCGCACCGACGCAACGCCGCACCACCGCACACCGTCCACGCATCGCCATCACCACAGGAGCACGCCATGAGCGCCACCCCCAACACCTGGTCCGAGACCTCCGGCCGGCGCTCGCGCGCCGACGTCGACCGAGATGTCGAGGCGCTCGAGAAGGAGTGGGCCGAGAACCCGCGCTGGAAGGGCGTCGAGCGCTCCTACTCCGCTGGGGACGTGGTCGCGCTGCGGGGCTCCATGCCCGTGCGTCACACCCTCGCCGAGTACGGCGCCGAGCGACTGTGGTCGCTCCTGCAGGGCGAGGTCGAGTACGTCCACGCGCTCGGCGCGCTCACCGGCGGCCAGGCCGTGCAGATGGTGAAGGCCGGGCTCAAGGCCATCTACGTCTCCGGCTGGCAGGTCGCAGCCGACGCGAACCTCGCGGGTGACGTCTACCCCGACCAGTCGATCTACCCGGCCAACTCGGTGCCGGCGCACGTGAAGCGCCTCAACGCCGCACTCACCCGCGCCGACCAGATCGAGTGGAGCGAGGGCCTCGACAGCGACATCGACTGGCACGTGCCGATCGTCGCCGACGCCGAAGCTGGATTCGGCGGCGTGCTCAACGCCTACGAGCTCATGAAGGGCATGGTCGAGGCGGGCGCCGCGGGCGTGCACTTCGAGGACCAGCTCGCGAGCGAGAAGAAGTGCGGCCACATGGGCGGCAAGGTATTGGTGCCGTCGCAGCAGTTCGTGAACACCCTCAACAGCGCGCGCCTCGCGGCCGACGTGCTCGGCGTGCCGTCGATCATCGTGGCGCGCACCGATGCGCTGGGTGCCAACCTGCTGACGAGCGACGTGGACGAGCGCGACCGCTCGTTCTGCACCGGCGAGCGCACGGCGGAGGGCTTCTACCGCGTCAACGAGTCGATCGAGCAGGCGATCTCACGCGGCCTGGCCTACGCACCGTACGCCGACGTCGTGTGGTGTGAGACGGGCACGCCCGACATGGCGGAGGCCAAGCAGTTCGCCGAGGCGATCCATGCAGAGTACCCCGGCAAGCTGCTCGCCTACAACTGCTCCCCGAGCTTCAACTGGAAGCGGCACCTCGACGACGCGCAGATCGCGCGGTTCCAGGACGAGCTGGGCGCGCTCGGCTACAAGTTCCAGTTCATCACGCTGGCTGGGTTCCACTCGCTCAACGCCGGCATGTTCGAGCTGGCGCAGGGCTACCGCGACCACGGCATGACCGCCTACGTCGAGCTGCAGGAGGCCGAATTCGCGATGGAGGCGAGCGGCTACACGGCGACGCGCCACCAGCGCGAGGTCGGCGCCGGGTTCTTCGATCGCATCTCCACGGCGGTTACGGCCGGTACCTCTTCCACGCTCGCCCTCAAGGGGTCGACGGAGGAGCAGCAGTTCGAGGGTGCCGCACACTGACACGTGCGTGACTGACACTCGACGCGATTCGCGACCCTGCGCTGCCTTCCTCCCCGGCAGCGTGGGGTCGCGGTGTCTTCAGGCGCGCGTGAGCAGGGCATCGGTGAAGCCGATGCGGTCGACGAATGCGGGGCGGTCGACGTAGGGATTGCGATTGCCCTGCAGGGCGAAGATCGCGTCGTTGCGCGCGCGCTCGGCCGCATCGACCGGGTCCTCACGGTGCCAGCGCAGCAGCGACGGAAGCGATGTGCGGAAGTTGTCGAGGCTGAATGCGGTGGGGCGGTCGCCGTAGTAGCGGGTGAAGAAGTACAGCTGGTCGCGCGCGAGGTCGCCGCGCATCGAGGCGCGGGGCGAGAACACCTTGGTGCCGTCGGCTGCGGCGCCGACCACGCTCAGCTCGTCCACGCCCTTGACCGGATCCGACGCCCATTCCACGCTCGCGACCTCGCCGAACGCGAGGTTGGAGCGGTGCGCGTTGAGCCGCTGCAGCGCCGGTCGCAGGTGGTGCAGGTCGCTGCGTGCTTCCTCGCGCGCGCCCTCGCTCTGCGGCCACACGTGCTCGGTGGAGAGCCCGCTGCGCGTGGCGGATGCGAGGCCGGCGATGCCGTGGATGCGCTGGCCGGTGTACAGGTCGGTCACGATGTTCGTGCCGTGCGGGTCCTCGACGTCGGCGAACATCAACTCGCGCGCGTCCACGTAGGAGCGGGGCTGGTGGTAGTGCTCGGTGATGTCGTGCAGGGCGCGGAGGAGCGCGACCCCGTGGCGACCCTGGGTCGGCTGGTAGTAGCGCTCCGCCGTCGCGGGCGGCAGGTCCCGCAGCTCGCCACCCGGCATGCGACTCGCCGCCCGCGCATCCGTGCGCGGACTGGCGATCGGGCTCGCCGACGTGGCGACTCCCGGCATGGGGGTTGGTACGAGCTGCACTGAGGCGACCATCCATGGTCTTGGACCAGTGCCCCTCCTTCGAGCCGGGCGGGGGCCGCGTGATGCCGGCGCGGGCGGCGCTGGCCGTGGCCGGCACGCACCGTGGCCCTCGTGGCGCGACCGGATCGTCCCTCGTGCGCCCGGGTGTACGATGCACGCATGCCCACGCGCGCGAGCCTCCCCCTTCGCAGCTGCCGGCTCGGTCGCGTGGAATACGTCGATACGGCCCGGTTGCAGCGCTCCCTGCGCGCGGCCCGCGAGGATCGCGCCACCGACGACGTCCTGCTCCTGCTCGAGCACGACCCGGTCATCACGTGTGGCACCCGGACCGAGGTCGTGGAAGTGGCGTTCGCCCGCACGACCGACGTGCCGCTCGTCGCGGTCGAGCGCGGCGGCAAGGCCACCTACCACGGCCCCGGGCAGGTCGTGGCGTATCCCATCTTCGGCATCGATGTCGTCGGCGGCGACGTGAAGCGCCTCGTCTGGCTGCTCGAGCAGTCGATCGTCGACGTGCTGCGCATCCACGGCGTCGAGACCGGGCGCCGCGACGGGCTCCCCGGCGTGTGGGTCGAGCCGACCGGCGCGCGGCCGCGCAAGATCGCATCCGTCGGGCTGCGCCTGACGCGCGGCGTGACCTTCCACGGCATCGCGGTGAACGTCGCGTGCGACCTGGAGCCGTTCACGTGGTTCACGCCGTGCGGCATCCCGGATGCCGAGATGACGAGCCTCGCGCGCGAGCGCGGGCTCGATGACGCCCCGGCGACCCAGCTGGCCGAGCTCGTCGCGAGCGTCGAGGCAGACCTCGAGCGCGCGATCGCGGGCCATTTCGGCATGCGGGTCGCCGGCGTGACGCCCGCGGAGCTGGAGGCGCTCGCTGCCGAGCACCCGGTCGAAGCGCCGGACCTCGCGCTCCCGGGCGAGGCGCGCCGCGCCGCCACCACCACCCGCATCGACCTCGCCGCAGGAGCCCCGTCGTGACCGACACACCCCAGATCCCGGTGGAACTGCGCTCGCCCGAAGACGCCGGCAATGGCAGCGGCGAGCCTGCGCCGCGCACCGAGGGCGCACGCGGCGTGCGCATCCTCGAGAAGCTGCAGCTCGACCCCGTCACGCAGGAGCCGAAGATCCGGCGCCACGCGATCACCGTCGCCGAGCGCTCCGCGACGGCCGCGTCGTCCACCGACGGCAGCCAGCTCGCGGGGCGGGTGGTTGACCTCAACGATGCCGATGGCGCCCCCGTCGATCGCGGCAAGCTGACCCGTGAGGAGAAGCAGGCGATCAGCGACGCGTCGCTCCAGGCGCCCAAGCCCCCGTGGCTCAAGATCAAGCTGCCGGGTGGGGGACGATTCTCCGAGACCGCAGCGGTCGTCCGCGAGCACGGCCTCCACACGATCTGCGAGGAGGGGCACTGCCCCAACATGGGCGAGTGCTGGGGCAAGGGCACCGCGACCTTCCAGATCCTCGGTGACACCTGCACGCGGGCCTGTCGCTACTGCAACGTCAAGACCGGGATCCCCGGCACCGAGCCCGACCCGCTCGAGCCCGGCAAGCTCGCGCACGCCATCGAGAAGATGGGGATCACCCACGCCGTGATCACGAGCGTCGATCGCGACGAGCTGCCCGACCGCGGCGCCGGCCACTTCGCCCACACGATCACCGCCGTTCGTCGCCGCACGCCGGAGACGACCATCGAAGTGCTGGTCCCGGACTTCATCGGCCAGGAGGCCGAGGGGATGCGGACCGTGCTCGAGGCGGGCCCCGACGTCTACTCCCACAACGTCGAGACGGTGAAGCGGCTCTATCCGCGGCTGCGCCCGAAAGGCAGCTACGACCGTGCGATGTGGATCCTCGAGAACGCCAAGCCGCTCGCACGCGAGCTCGGGCGGGAGGGCGTGCTCGTCAAAACCGCGCTCATTGCCGGCATGGGCGAGACGATGGGCGAGCTCAAGGAGACCCTGGTCGAGCTGCGCGAGCGCGGCGTCGACGTGGTGGCGATCGGCCAGTACCTGCGCCCGAGCACGCGCCACGTGCCGGTCGATCGGTATGTCACCCCGGAGGAGTTCGACGAGCTCGCCGAGTTCGGGATGTCACTCGGCTTCGGCAGCGTGTTCGCCGGTCCGCTCGTGCGCTCCAGCTACAAGGCCGAGGAGCAGCGCCACGCGACGCTCGATCCGACGCTCGGCAAGATGCTGAGCGAGCCGCCCCGCCCGAGCGCCGAGGCGCTGGCAACCGTCGGCGTCGTGCCGGAGTGGAAGCGCGAGGACGACGAGGCCGTCAGCGAATAGCGATCACCAGGAGCCGGTGCAGCCCTCGCTGCCCGAGGGCGAGCAGGTCTTGGAGATCGTGCCGTCGGAGGCGTGCTCCTCAGTGAACGTCGTCTTGGCCGGGGTCGTGACGCTCACGGCGTAGGACATCGTGTCCGGCCCGGGGGTGATCTTGGCGCCATCAGTGACGTCCTGCAGGCTGCGCTCGTACTTGACGACGGCTGGGATGGTCGTGCACCCCGTGTAGCTGCCGTCGGTGTTCTGCGCGGCGCACGATTCGATCGCGTTGACGAACGCCTTGACCCGAGCCTTCGCGGCCGTGCCGTCGCCGGCGTCCGAGGCGGGCCCCGCGTCGGCATCCTCGCCCGCGTCCGTCTCCGACGTCGCGGGCGTGGTCGCCTGCTTCGCTGGCTTGTCGCGATCGCCGGCCTCCGAGGAGTCGGAGTCATCGCCCCCGCATCCAGCACCGAGCACGGTGGCAGCGAGCAGGAGCAGGGCGAAGGCGAGCAGCGAGCGAGGGGACGTCATGGCGCGGGCATACCCCCGAGTCGGTGGATGCACGCGCGCGAGACGGGTGGGACCGGGTTGTGGGAAGCTGTCCGACGATGGATGTCCGATCGACACGCACGCTCGTGCTCGGCAGCGGCCTGGCTGGGCTGTACGCCGCACTTCGCGCCGCTGAAGCGGGCCCGGTCGCGATCGTCACCCGCGCGTCTTTGCGGGAGAGCTCCTCGTTCTGGGCACAGGGCGGGGTCGCGGCTGCGGTCGGTCGTGATGACACCGCCGAGCTGCACGAGGCGGACACGCTGCGCGTCGGCCGGGGACTCTGTCGCCCGGCGGCGGTCGAGCTGCTGACGGAGGAGGCGCCGCGCCACCTGCGCCGACTGCGCGAGCTCGGCGTCGACTTCGACCGCCATGGCGAGAAGCTGGAGCTGGAGCTGGCGCTCGAGGCTGGACACTCGCGGCGGCGGATCGCCCATGCCGGCGGTGGCGGCACGGGCCGCGTGATCATGGACGCGGTGGTGCGCCGGGTGCTCGAGCACCAGTCGATCGAGATCCTCGACCAGACGCCCGCCTGGGGCCTCGTCGCCGATGGCGAGCGCTGCTACGGAGCGCACCTGCCAGACGGCGTGCTGCTCGCGCAGCAGACGATCCTCGCGACGGGCGGCGCAGCCAGCCTCTTCGCCCGATCGACCAACCCGCCCGGGTCGCGCGGCCAGGGCGTCGCCATGGCGTGGCGCGCGGGCGCGCGCGTGGCGGACATGGAATTCCAGCAGTTCCACCCGACGGCGCTGTCGCTGCCGGGCGAGGGCGACTGCTTCCTCATCTCCGAAGCCGTCCGTGGCGAGGGCGCCCACCTGCTCGACGTCAACGGCATCAGGTTCATGCCCGACCGGCACGAGGCGGCTGAGCTCGCACCCCGCGACGAGCTGACGCGTGCCATCGTGGCGCGCATCCGCGAGACCGGGCACCACTGCGTGTACCTGTCGCTCGCCCACCTGGATCCGGAGATGGTCCACGAGCGCTTCGCCGCCATCTCGGGCCGGGTCGCCGACCTCGGTTTCGACCTCGCGCGCGACCGGCTCCCCGTAGCGCCTGCGGCGCACTTCTCCATGGGCGGGATCCTCACCAGCCTGCACGCGCGCACCTCGCTCCCCGGTCTGCTCGCCGTCGGCGAGGTCGCCTGCACGGGCGTGCACGGCGCCAACCGGCTCGCATCCAACTCCCTGCTCGAGTGCCTCGTCTTCGCCGATCGCGCGGGGATGGTCGTGAGCGAGGGCCCGAGCGCCGCCGCGCTCGCCACCGACGTGCCCGCCGGCGTGGTCGCCGACCGCCCTCCGGTCCCGGCACGGCCGGCGTCGCTGCCGGACCTGCAGGCCACACGCGAGCTGCTCTGGAATGGCGCCGGCGTGATTCGCGACCAGGCGTCGCTCGAGCCGATCGCGGCGCTCGCGCCCGAAGCGCTGGAATCACGCGAGGTCGCCATCGCGACGCCCGCCGACGTGCTCGTGGCAATGCTCGTGGCGCGTGCCGCGCTCGTGCGCGAGGAGAGCCGCGGCGGCCACTTCCGCAGCGACTTCCCGGTGGAGGATCCGGCGTGGACCGTACACGTCGCGCAGCGCATCGGCGATACCCCGCGACGCGGGACCTTCGAGGAGATCCTCTCGCGCACGCCTGCCCCGAGCGCTGCGCCGACGGTGGCGCGATGAGCGTCGCGACCGACACCGAGCTGGCCGCGGGCCTGGACCTGGTCGAGCGCGCGTTCGCCGAGGACCTTGGCGGCGATGCCGACGGGATCGACCTCACGGCGGCTGCGCTCGAGGGCGTGGAGCTCGAGGCGCTGCTCGTGGCGCGCCAGACGGGCGTCACGTGCGGCCTCCAGGTCGCCGCACACGCCTTCACGCGGCGCGGCGTCGCACGCGTGGAGCAGCTCGTCGCCGACGGCGAGCGCGTGGATCCGGGCACGCCGCTGATCTGCGTGCACGGGCAGGCAGCGGCGATCCTCACGGCGGAGCGAACGGCGCTCAACGTCGTGCAGCGACTCGCCGGCACGGCGACCCTCACTCGTGCATTCGTCGACGCCGTCGCGGGGACCGACGCCCAGATCCTCGACACGCGCAAGACGATCCCCGGGATGCGGGCGCTGCAGCGCTGGGCCGTGCGCTGCGGCGGCGGGCACAACCACCGGTTCGGCCTCGCCGACGAGGCGATGCTCAAGGACAACCACATCGCGGCGTGCGGCGGGATCGCTGCAGCCCTCGCGCGCGTGCGCGAGTCCCACCCCGGGGCTCGGGTCCACGTCGAGGCCGACACGCTCGACCAGGCGCGCGAGGCCGTCGAGGCCGGGGCCGACGTGATCCTGCTCGACAACATGAGCAACGACGAGCTGCGCGATGCCGTGGCGCTGATCGGCGACCGGGCCCTCACGGAAGCGAGCGGCGGGGTGACCCTCGCGACGGTCGCCGCCATCGCCGCGACCGGCGTCGACCGCATCTCGATCGGCGCGATCACGCACTCCGCGCCGGCCTTCGACGCGGCGCTCGACGCGGTGTGACCCGGCAGCGAGGCGGGTAGTGCGCGAGCAACCACCCGAGGAGTCCTCCGCCGTGCGCACCACCACCATCTACGTCTTCCTGGTCCTCGTGACCGCCGTGTTCGCCGCCGGCTGCGGCACGCCGGACATCAAGGAGGTCCGCTCCTGCCTGAAGGGTCTCGACATGACCGTCGAGGACCCGCCGGCCAAGGACAAGGAGGTCTCCGAGGGCGTCTTCGGCTCGACCGACCTGACCAAGGGCACCCCCGAGGACATCACGATCGCCCTCGCCGCCGTCGCCAAGTCGGACAAGGCCGTGAAGGACTTCCGCAAGGAGAGCACCAGCTTCGCCGACGAGCTTGAATCCGGCGACGGCCCCAAGCTGGACGTCGAATCCGGCACCTCCGGCCGCTACGTCTGGGTCGTCATGGGCAGCAAGAAGCAGGACACCTACGGCAAGGCCAAGGACTGCGTGAAGTCGTAACGCGCGCGCAGCGCGGCCCAGCCAGACGGTCGGGCGATCGATGTGCAATCTGTCGAGATCAAGTCGACAGAACCACCATCGACGACGCTTTCGCCTGCACGCGGGCGTGCCGAGCCCATCGATATGTACACGAGGGGGCGCGACCCGCAGGTCGCGCCCCCTCGAATGATGCAGTGGTTCGCCGGCCACGCGGGGCCAGCGAGCAGTTCAGCGGCGGTCAGGCCGTGGGCGCGAACGCCTTGGTGGAGCCGTCGACGAGCACGAGCAGGCGCGGGTCGGTGACCTTGAGGAGCTTGGCGCCCTCGGCGGCACCCTCGAAGTGCAGCGCGAGCAGCGCGCCGGCGTGGTGCGTGACCTCGCCCATCGCGCGGACGTAGAAGCGTGAGCCGACCTGGTACACGCCGGCTGCCTGGCGCTCGGCGCCGCGCGTGAGCATGTAGGCGGCGCGTCGCGCGTTGGCGAAGGAGTCGTAGCCCTCCTTGCGGCCGTAGCCGGTGAGGGTGTCGGCGAGCTGCGCGGTCGTGCCGTGGGCGCCACCGGCGATGACGGCCGCCACGCGGCCACCTGCGGGGTTGGGCGTGGGGAAAGCGGCGAGGCTGGAGAGGTTCATGCGGGGACTCCGGGGTCGTTCGCCGCACCCGTCCAGCGCAGCGCATCTCGTGGGATCCTACAATCCGTGGGCGGCGCCAGTCGCAGCCCTCCCATCGCCTCGAGAAGGACCCGCCATGGCGACCACGCCGGCCGATCCCAGCACCCAGATCCCGTTCGACCCGTCTGCAGCCGACCCGGCGCGCCAGGCGGAGCTGATCGAGTCGATCAATCGCCTGCGCACCGAGCGCAACGCGGTCATCCTCGCGCACAACTACCAGTATCCGGAGATCCAGGACATCGCGGACTACGTCGGCGACTCGCTCGGGCTGTCCCAGTACGCCGCGACCACCGACGCCGACGTGATCGCCTTCTGCGGCGTGCACTTCATGGCGGAGACCGCCAAGATCCTCAACCCGTCCAAGACCGTCCTGCTGCCCGACCTGCGCGCCGGCTGCAGCCTCGCCGACACGATCACCGCGGAGCAGCTGCGCGAGTGGAAGGCCCAGTTCCCCGGCTCGGTCGTCGTCTCGTACGTGAACACCACGGCCGACGTGAAGGCCGAGAGCGACTACTGCTGCACGAGCGGCAACGCCCAGGCCATCATCGAGGCGATCCCCGAGGACCGCACGATCCTGTTCTGCCCGGACATGTTCCTGGGCACGTACCTGGAGAGCATCACCGGCCGCAAGATGCAGGTGTGGCTCGGCGAGTGCCACGTGCACGCCGGTATCCGCCCCGACGACGTCAACGCCCGCCTCGAAGCCTCGCCCACGAGTGAGCTGCTCGTGCACCCCGAGTGCGGCTGCGCCTCGGGCTGCATGTACCACGTGTCGACCGGCGACCTGCCCGCAGATCGCGTGCACGTGCTCGGCACCGAATCGATGCTGCGCCGCGTTGCCGAGAGCCCCGCGCAGGAGTTCGTCGTCGCGACGGAGAGCGGGATCATCCACCGGATGCGCCAGGAAGCGCCCGAGAAGGTCTTCCGCACCGTCAGCGAGCGCGCGATCTGCAAGTACATGAAGGAGATCACCCTCGAGCGGCTGGAGCTCGCCCTGCGCGAGAACCAGCACGTGATCGAGGTCGACGCCGACGTGGCCGCCCGCGCGGAGCTCGCCATCCGCCGCATGATCGAGATCGTCTGATCCTCCCCGAATACCGCCCCCGATGGGCGTACCGACCTATCCCGACCAACCAGTTCGCGTTTTGAATTCAGGTCGCGACGGACAAGGTCGATACGAAAGAGTGCGGTTCTGGGTGTTTCGAGAGGATTTCGTAGTGTTTCAGGTACGTGTTCGCATGCTGTCGTCCGTGGCAGTGCTGCTCATCACCGCTGGCGTGATCGCCTCCACGCTCGTCGCGCCGGGTGTCGCCCCGGCCGCTGACGCGCTGCTGGAGACGCGGACGCTCTACCTCACCGAGCGCTTCGCGCCGACCGTGGCCCCGCGCCCCGGTCTCGCCGACACCTTCCCCGAGCAGCTCATGGCGATGCGCGGCGAGCGCGAGGGCTTCCAGCTCGCGATCAACAACACCTCCGGCGCCGACCTGTCGCTCGACGCGAAGGTCACCCCCGACGGTGCGCTCGGCGCCCAGCAGGCCAGTGGCCAGATCGACTGGGAGCTGCTGCGCGTCGGATTCGTGAATGTCCCGACCGCCTCCACGCGCGTCGATGCAGGCGCCGTACCCGGTGCCTACGCAGCCGGCGTCTACGAGGACGCGCTGCCGCCCTTCCGGCCGAACGCCACCGGTGGCAAGCTTTCGATCCCCGCCGGCACGTGGGGCGGCATCGTGCTCATCGCCAAGGTCCGCACCGACGCCGTGCCCGGCACCTACACCGGCACGCTCGAGGCGTCCGACGGCAACACGACGTACGCACGCCAGGGCTTCTCGATCGAGGTCCGCAACGGTGAGCTGCGCCAGCCCGGCGCCAAGAACTCCTTCAAGACCGTGATGCACGTCGAAGGTGACGCCTACTGGCTCCAGGATTCGGCGATGCGCAACGGCCTCTCCGCCAAGTACCCCTCACAGCCGGACCGCATGCTGCAGCTGCAGGGCCTCTACTCGTTCCTGGACACGCGCAACATCTCCATCAACGAGCTCTCGTTCGCCAACCCGGCGGCCAGCGGCGCCTACACCTGTGCCTCGTACACGTCGCACAGCAGCATCGCGCCGTTCCCGTTCCTGGAGCAGGCGAAGCAGCGCTACTTCGGCCAGGCGCGCGAGATCCAGCCCGGCGCCCAGCAGTTCCCCGCGCGCATGCTCCCGGCCGAGACCGAGGGGTGCAATCCCGAGGACGTCAACGGGCACTACAACGCCAAGATCGACAAGTACCGGACCCAGAGCGTCAAGCAGGACGACATCCTGCACCCGGGCGCCGCGTCCTTCTTCAAGAACATCGCCAGCGCCTGGAGCGCCAACGGCTTCTACAACGCGGCGACGTACGTCAAGAACCCGTTCGACGAGCCCAGCGACGTCACCGCCAACATGCGGTACCAGTACACGACGCAGGTGCCCAAGGCGAACACGCTGCTGCACGCCGCGGTCGGTGGCAAGGCGAAGGTCGTGCTCGCCGACTGGCCGCGTGACAACGCGAACCGCAAGGTCTGCCGCATCGCCGCCGGGCACAAGAGCTGCACAACGCTCTCGGGCGACGGCTTCTCCAACAAGAACATGTGGGACGGCAGGGGCACCGACGACACCGACGTGTGGCTCGCGCCGTTCAGCCGGCTGTTCGGACGCCCGTCCAACCCGACGCTCGCGAAGCTGTACAAGGTGAACCGCGAGCGCATGTACGCGGATCGCCTCGCCGGCATCAAGAAGCTGCGCGGCGGACGTGAGGTGTGGGCGTACAACTTCTACACCGCCAACGCCAGCCAGCCGCAGCTGACGATCGACGCTCCCGCGACCGATGCCCGCATGAACTTCTGGATCCTCGCCCGCGAGGGGCACACCGGGCTGTTCATCTCCAACTCGATCCTGGGCTGGGGCGCGACGGACAAGACCAACACCAACGGCACCAAGCGCAAGGGCAACCCCTGGCAGGGAGCGACCTACTTCCAGCACCCGGTGTACGGCGCTGCTGCGGGCTGGGGCAACTTCATGTACCCGGGCTACTACGCGCCGCTGGGCATGGCGTCGGAGAGCGACCGCAACACGGCCGCCGCGAAGCCCGTGACCACCCTCCGGATGGAGGGCCTGCGTGACGGCAACGAGGACGGCAACCTCATGCTCCAGTACCGCGAGCGATTCGGCCCCGGCGGCGTCAACGCTGCGACCAAGCCGGTCTTCACCGGCAAGTACGGTCAGCTGCCCAAGCAGCTCGGCCAGGTCATGTTCCCCAAGTACGCGAACACCGCGGATCTCGCACAGCGCATGGAGCGCCAGCGCCGCGCCATGATCGTCGCGCTCACGAGCTGAGCCCGGCGCACCGGAACGTCAGGGGGAGGGGCGTCGCGGCCACGGCTGCGGCGCCCCTTCGTCTTCAGGACTCGTGGCGGCGCACCTGGAGCGTGCCGGTGATGGCGCCGGCCAGCTCGTCGAACTGCCAGTCGAGCTCGGAGTCGTAGCGGACGTCGAGCTTGGTGATGCGACCGCCGACGCTCACCACGGCGGTGTGGAACACCTCGCTCGGTCCATGCGGATCGCTCGGTGTCAGTCGCACCTCGCGGCGTGTCAGGTACACGACGTGCCCGTCGGTCGTCGGGTACTGGTAGATCGCGTTGCCCTCGGCGAGCTGGGCCGCGTAGGAGGCGAGCGAGATGTCGGAGTCGTCGAGCTGTGTCAGTCGGGCGTGCGCCTCCACGCCACCGCGGGCATTTCGCGAGACGCCGTCCTCGGCGTCGATGAGCCACAGCTCGGGGACCCGGTAGGTGACGTCGCGGTCGTCCCCGGCCGGCAGGGCCACGAGCTGCCACGGGTCGGTGGCGTTGCCTCCGTAGGGAGCCGGCTGCGTCCACGGCCTGACGGTGTCGAGCAGCGCGGGTGCGGGTGGTGCGGTCGGCTGGTCGGGTTCCACGGGCAGCCGCGCGGGCGGGCCCTCGAGCCGCTGGCGCAGCCGCTCCTCGTCGTGGCACCCGGCCATCAGCAGCGGCGCCGCCACGAGCAGCGCGAGGGCGAGTGCCCGTCGCGCGCCCGAAGCGGCGCCGCGTGATGTCCCTGCCTGCACCACGGTGCGTGTCAGTGCTGGTTGGTCGTCATGGCGCGCATGTCCAGTGCCTCGTCGAGCACCTTCTCTTCCACGCCGAGCTCGCGGGCGACCTCGCGGAGCGTGCGACCGGAGGCGTGCGCCTCGGTGACGATCTGCGAGGCCTTGTCGTAGCCGATGAACGGGTTGAGCGCCGTCGCGACCGAGAGGCTGCCCTCGGCGTACTGCTCGAGGCGCTCGGTGTTGGCGGTGATCCCGTCGAAGCAGTTGGCAGCGAACAGCCGCGCGGCGTTGGCGAAGAACTCCAGGCTCTGGAGCAGGTTGCGGGCGATGAGCGGGATCGCGACGTTCAGCTCGAAGGCACCCTGGATGCCGCCGTGCGTGATCGCAGTGTCGATGCCGATCACCTGTGCGGAGACCTGCTGGAGCATCTCCACCATCACCGGGTTGACCTTGCCCGGCATGATCGAGGAGCCCTTCTGCAGGCTGGGCAGCTCGATCTCGGCGAGGCCGGCGCGTGGACCCGAGCCCATGAGGCGGATGTCGTTGGAGAGCTTGATGAAGCTCACCGCGAGCACCTTGAGCGCACCGGAGAGCTCCACGAGCGCGTCGCGCGAGGCCTGGGCCTCGAACGCGTCGAGCGGGGCGGAGATCGTGAGGCCCGAACGTGACGCGAGCCGCTCCCGCACCTTCGCCGAGAACTCCGGGTGGGTGTTCATGCCGGTGCCGACCGCGGTCCCGCCGAGCGGGATCTGGCCGACGTGCTCGAGCGTCGCGGCGACGCGCTCGCGGCCGAGGCGCACCTGCGCCGCGTAGCCATTGAACTCCTGGCCGAGCGTCACCGGGACCGCATCCATCATGTGGGTGCGGCCGCTCTTGACGTGGTCCTTGAACTCGACGGCCTTCGCGGAGAGCGACGCCTCGAGCTGCGTGAGGGCGGGGAGCAGCTCGTTGGTCGCGGTGTCGAGCGCGGCGAGGTGCACGGCGCTCGGGAAGGTGTCGTTGGACGACTGGCCCATGTTCACGTGGTCGTTGGCGTGGACGCCCTCGCCTGCGATGCTCGTGAGCACCTCGTTGACGTTCATGTTGGTCGAGGTGCCGGAACCCGTCTGGAACACGTCGATCGGGAACTGCTCGTCGTGCTTGCCCTCGGCCACCTCGTCGGCGGCGGTGGCGATGCGCTCGGCGACCTGCGCATCGAGCAGGCCGAGCTCCGCGTTGACGCGCGCGGCGTCGCCCTTGATGCGGGCGAGCCAGTGGATGACGCGCGCCGGGACGGGCTCGCCACTCACCGGGAAGTTCTTGACGGCCTTGTCGGTCTCGCCGCCCCACAGCTGCTGCATGGTGGTCATGTCACTCCTTGAGTGGTGATCGCGGTTCGTCTCCCCAGGGGGAGTCGAACGGCAATCACCACGTCATTGGTTTTCTGTCGCGCGTACGCGCGGGAACGCCGTCGATCCTACTCCCGCCCGGCAGCCGCCGCGTCGGGATCGGTGCGCTTGGGTAGGCACCGCCAGATGTCTGAACCCGTCATCCAGCTGGAGGGGCTCACGAAGCGATTCGGGAGCCGCACCGCCGTCGACGCCGTGAGCCTCAGCGTGCCGCGCGGGACGGTCTACGGTCTCGTGGGTCCCAATGGCGCCGGCAAGACGACGCTCATGCGGACCATGCTCGGCTTCACCCCGGCGAGCGGCGGGAGCGCGACCGTGCTCGGTGAGCAGATGCCGCGCGCCCGGGACACGATCTATCCGCGCCTCGGCGTGATCATCGAGGAGCCGCGCTTCTATCCCTTCCTGACGGGCCGCGAGAACCTGGATCAAGTGATCGCAGCTCGCCGCGGCGGGGTGGCGCCGGCTGCGGTGGATGCCGCGATCGAACGCGTGGAGCTGACCGATCGCATCGACGATCGCGTGAAGGCCTACTCGCTCGGCATGCGCCAGCGCCTGGGCATCGCCCGAGCGTTGCTGCACGACCCCGAGCTCCTGATCCTGGACGAGCCGTCCAACGGGCTCGACCCGGCGGGCATCCGCGACATGCGCAACCTGCTGCGCTCGTTCGCGGCGGAGGGTCGCACGGTGTTCGTCTCGAGCCACCTGCTCGGCGAGATGGAGCAGATGTGCGACCACGTCGCCGTGCTCAAGGAGGGACGCCTCGTCGCGGACGGCCAGGTCGACCTACTCTCGGGCGGGGCGGGCGGCACTGCCCTGCGGCGCATCCGGTTCGGGGTCACCGACCTGGCGCGAGCGCGCGGCGTGCTCGACGGCTCCGAGCTCGTGCAGGCGGTGCACGAGTCGGACGTGGCGGGCTGCCTCGACGTGGAGCTGGTCGCGGAGGCACCCGCGGACGCGTCCGCGACGATCAACGAGCTGCTCGTCGGCGCCGGCATCCGCGTCGGCCGGATCGAGCGCGCGAGCCAGACGCTCGAGCAGCGGTTCCTGGAGATCACGCAATGAGCGCCGACATCGTCATCTACCGTCGCATGCGCGGGGTGTTCTGGGGCCTGCTCGTGATCGGCCTCATCGGCGCCCCGCTGCTGCTGGCGCTCGCGTTCTCGGTGCCGTCGCGTCTGGAGCTGTACTCGGCGGACGCCATCGAACAGGTCGGCAGCGCCGAGACGGTCTTCTCTGGGGCCTACGGCGTGATCTTCGCGATCGCCTCGCTCGCGGCGCTCGTGCTCGGTGCCACCGCGGGATCCGTCGACCTGCAGCGCGGCGTGGTCCGCGACCTCGTGCTCGCGGGACGGCCGCGCTGGCGCATCGTGCTGGGCCGGCTGGCGGGTGCATTCGCGTTGCTCGTCGCGGCGGTGACGCTGTCGCTCGCCCTCGTGCTGCTCGTGGCGGTGACGCTCTCGCCGGACCGCACGATCGACGACTGGGAACGCATCTGGCGCTCGATCGCGGAGATCGGGGTGACGGTCGCCTTCACGTTGCCGCTCGCTGCGGGTTTCGCGCTGCTGATCGGCTCGAGGGGCCCGGCCATCGTCGTGTTCTTCCTGACCTGGCTGCTCGTGGACAACGTGCTCTTCGCCATCCCCAAGCTCGGGGAGTGGTGGGAGCAGGTCTCGCTCTCGATCGCAGCGGGCCAGGTGCTCAGCTGGGTGAGGAACGGCGAGGCCGACCAGATGATCGATCGCGGGGTCGGCGCCGCAGCGCTGGTCGTGGTCGGGTGGATGGTGATCCCGCTCGTGGCGGGCATCGTCCGACTCTCGCGCCGCGACCTGTAGGCGGCCAGCGCGCGCGCCGCCTGGGGCCACTGGGCCGCCGAGTGCGACGCGCGCTGCCCCCGCGAGGGGAAACTCGGGTGCAATGTCCGTGCATCCAACATCCTCGAAGCATCGCCTGGCCCGAGCGGCCGCGACGCCCGCACGCCTCGCCGTGGCCGCTGAGACCGGCGTTCGCACGCGTGAGCTGCAGGCTGCCCGCGCCGCGATCGCCAAGCTGCCGGCGGCCGATCGAGCGCTGCTCGCCAAGCTGGGCCTGCGTGTCCAGCTCGTGCCGACTTCCTCGCTGGAGCAGGGCATGCTCGGCGCCACGACCGTCGTCCAGGGCGCCGGCGGGCGATGGACGCCGACGACGATCCGTGTTGCGAGCCGCATCCACGGACGCGGCGCCGAGTCGCTCGCCGAGGTCGTCCAGCACGAGATCGGCCACGCCATCAGCGTGCTGCGCCACCAGGACCGCAGCGAGGACGCCGCCGGCCGCTACGCCCGCCGCTTCTAGCC
This sequence comes from Thermoleophilia bacterium, assembly GCA_025964455.1. The sequence goes on from JAOPYU010000174.1 coordinate 21,082, forward strand.
CCTCCGGGTTGATTAAGAAGTGATTTCAGAAAGAGCGGGTGCCGGTGAGGCGTCGCCAGCAGATGATGCTGCATCCGAGCGCGAGGAATGCTTCGTGCAGGTCTGATCGGCGT
>JAOPYU010000219.1 GCA_025964455.1 Thermoleophilia bacterium
CGGCGAGCAGGTTGGCGCCCGGGACCGCATCGTTCGTCCGGAGGCCGTTGGTGACGAGGCGCACGTCGACGCCGCGCAGGGCTGCTGCCTTGAGTGCGTCGACGAGCCCCTGGCTGCCGAGGAACGGCGTCTCGATGTAGATGCGCTGCTTCGCCGTCGCGATGGCGGCGTAGTAGGCGTCGGTGATCGGGGCGGTCGCACCGGGGTGGTTCGCGAGGATGCGGGTACCGTCTCGGGCCGGTTCCTGCGAGGGATGCGCGATGAGACGGTCGTTGATCGCGCTGACGGTGCCGCCACGCGAGACCCAGCGCGCGAGGAAGTCGCGGCCGGCGTTGACGGCGCCGTCATGGTCGAGCGTGACCATCGCGTCGTTCCACGTGTCGTAGGTCTTCGAGAGGTTCATCCCGCCGAGGAAGCCGACGCGACCGTCGATCGAGTAGAGCTTGCAGTGATCGACGGGGCCGTCGACGAGCGGGATGAGCGAGTCGTTGACGATCACGTTGATGCCTGCGGCGCGCATCGAGGCGACGAGCTTGGTGCCGCGCAGGAACGGGCCGACCATGCTGCCGCGTCCGTCGAGCATGATGTTGACCTCGACGCCTTCGCGGGCCTTCTGTTCCACGGCGCGGGCGAGCTCCGCGCCGGAGCCGGAGTCGAGCCAGCCGTACATGGAGATGTTGACGACCTGCTTCGCGCCGCGGACCGCATCGAGCAGGCGCGGCAGTGCGACGGATGAGTTGAGCAGCAGCTCGGGACTCGTCTCTGGCGTGGCCCACGCCGGCTCGGGTGCGAGCGTGGCTGGACGGCGGGACAGGATCCCCGGACTTGCAGATGACGCGGGCAGGACCTCCACGCGGTTCCCCCTCGGAACGCGAACGACGTAGGCCGAACTGCCCGGGAATTTCGCTTTCCATGCGGCGCGGGAGGGACGTTACGGGGCCGGATAGTTGGCCCGTGGCCATGGGTTTCGAAGGGCGGGATCGCGACAACGCGAAGGGGCCGCGACCAGCGTGGTCGCGACCCCCTCGGAGACCTGCATCGTCCTGCGCTGCTCAGGCAGGCGCGTGCTCGTGCGATGGAGCCTCGGCGACGAACTCCGCCGGGACCACGTCGTGGCCGAAGCCGAGGTGGTGGTCGACGCCACCGTCGGCGCGTCGCTCCTCGCTCGAACGCTCCTCCGCGGTGCGACCGGCAGTGCCGCCGGCGAGGAACGCCTCGAGGTGCTCCTTGGCGAGGTCGTCGTCGTGCTGCCACGGCGGCGACTTCATGAGGTAGGCGCTCGACCACTCGAGGGCGCCACCGATGCCGCGATCCATGGCGTACTTGGCCATGCGGACGGCGTCGATGGTGATGCCCGCCGAGTTCGGCGAGTCGACGACCTCGAGCTTGATCTCCATGTTGAGCGGCACGCCGCCGAAGGCTTCGCCCTCGACGCGGATGTGCGCCCACTTGCGGTCCTCGAGCCACGGCACGTAGTCCGACGGACCGACGTGGATGTTCTTCGGATCGAGCTCGTACGGAAGCACGCTCGTCACCGCGTTGGTCTTGGAGACCTTCTTGCTGTCGAGGCGCGAGCGCTCGAGCATGTTGCGGAAGTCGGAGTTGCCACCGACGTTGAGCTGGCTCGTGCGCAGCACCTTGACGCCACGGTCACGGAACAGCTGGGCGACGCGGCGATGCAGGATCGTCGCGCCGACCTGGCTCTTGATGTCGTCCCCGATGATCGGCAGGTTCGCCTCTTCGAAGCGGGCTCGCCACTCGGGCTTGCCGGCGATGAACACCGGGATGCAGTTCACGAAGCCGGTGCCGGCCGCGAGGGCCTGCTCGGCGTAGAACTTCACCGCTTCCTCGCTGCCGACCGGCAGCAGGTTGATGAGCACGTCGACCTTGCGCTCGCGCAGGACGGCGGCCACGTCGACCGGCTCCTCCGTGGAGAGCTCGACGACCTCGCCGAGGTACTTGCCGATGCCGTCGAGCGTCGGTCCGCGCTGGACGAGCACGCCCGTCGGGGCGACGTCGCTGAACTTCACCGTGTTGTTCTCGCCGGCGAAGATCGCGTCGGCGATGTCGAGGCCGACCTTGGCGGCTGCGACGTCGAACGCTGCGACGAACTCGATGTCGCTGACGTGGTAGCCGGCGACGGTGTGGTGCATGAGGCCCGGGACCTCTTCGGTGGCGTCGAAGTAGTGCGCGACACCCTGGACGAGGCTCGAGGCGCAGTTGCCGATGCCGGCGATTGCGACGCGGACCTTAGCTCGGGGGTGGTTCCCCGACTGGTTCTGGATCTGGCTGGACATTGCGGTGGCTCCTTTGAGTGGAGCGCTCGCGACGGGGTTTGCGTCCGTCGGGCAGCGCCCTGTGTACGTGGATCACGCGCTGCAGGACCGTCAACGCTGCGGTGACGGCGAGCACGTGGACTGCGACCTCGATCGAGACCGGCCACCACGTCGACAACAGGAGCCCGGCAGTGAGGACCACGACACGTTCCACGCGCGACGCGAGGCCCCCCTTGCACTGCACGCCGAGGCTCTCGGCCTTGGCGCGCGTGTAGCTGACGAGGTACGAGCATGCGACCGCGGCGAAACTCGATGCCACGGGCCACAGGTCGACCTCGCTCCTGTTGGCGAACATGAGGCAGATGCCTCCGAGGACAAGTCCCTCGCTGACCCGGTCCAGGGTGGAGTCGAGGAAACCACCGAACGCACTGACGCGCCCCGTGACCTTCGCGACCGCCCCGTCCATGGCATCCAACAAGCTCCCGAGCAGGAACGTGAGGGATGCGGCGAGGAACCATTCGTGGAACGCCAGGTATGCCGCGACGCCGTTGAGGAGACACCCTGTGAAGGTGACGGCGTTGGGGTTGATCGACCCGACCGGGCGCAGCAGTGTGCGCGCGGCCCGTCGCGCAATGCGACGTCCACCCACCTCATAGCCGTCACGGATACGCTGGAGTTGGTCCACGTCGGGGATTATGCCCGTTGGGGTCACGGGCGAGACGCAGCGTCTCGGTTACGCGCCACACTGATTCGTAATGACTCTCCCGGAGAGCAACTCAGATCGAACCAGTGGTAGCAGCATGGAGGCGACGCGAACTCCAGTCGACAGCGATTCGAATCACGGCGGACCCACGTGCACGACCCCGGCATCCGCACTGCCGCGCGCCCCTGCCTCGACCACGTACAGCGACGTGAGCACGAGCACGCCGCCCACCAGCATCCGCAGCGAGGGCTCCTCCACCCCGGCGATGACCGCGAATCCCGCAGCGAACACCGGCTCAAACATCATCACGACTGCAGCACGCGAGGGATCGATGCGCGCCTGGGCCCAGGTCTGCAGCAGCAGGGCGAGGGTGCCCGCCGCGATCGCGGTGTAGAGCACCGCCAGCCAGGCTCCACCGTCCGGCGGCAGGTCGACGCGACCGTCGAGCGGGGTGGATGCCAGCGCCACGACGGTCACGGTCGCAAGCTGCACGACCGACAGGCCGATCGCGTCGCGTCCGGCGGACCAGGCACCCAGGGCGACGATGTGCCCTGCATAGATCGCGGCCGATGCGAGGGTCAGCAGCTCGCCGAGCCCGATCCCTGCGCCAGCCGCGGATCCGCCGACGGTGAGCACCCCGATCCCGACGAGTGCGATCGCCACCGCCAGCCACGTTGTCGCGCGCACGCGGGCACGCACGAGGACCGCCACGATCAACGGCGTGAACACGACGTACATCGACGTGACGAATCCGGAGATCGACGGCGAGGTGTTGGCGAGCCCCCACGTCTGCAGGACCTGCCCCAGCCCGTACAGGATGCCGAGCAGGACGCCCGCGCGAACGGTCGTGCGGTCGAGGCGCAGGACGGCACGCGGGACCAGCGCGACCAGCACCAGCGTCGCGATCGCGAAGCGCAGCGCCAGGAAGCTGCCGATCGCCATTTCCTCGACCGTGTCCTTCACGATCACGAACGTCGAGCCCCAGATCGCGGTCATCACGAGCAGCGCCACGACGGCGCCGAGCTCGCCGCGCATACCGGAATTCCGCAGTGGGACGCCGTTCATGTCCAGCGCATACCCCGTTTCGGAGCTGGCGAGCGAACCGACGCGATTCCGTCAGGGAACGACTTCCCGAATTGGGGGTTTACAGCCACTGAAACGTGTCGTACAAAGGAGGTACAGGCAACGCGGAAGACCGTTCACACGGTTCCGGACCGCCGAACATAGATATCCGATCCACGGATGGATCATCGCCGCAGCTGCAGCCCGATCATGGGGGTGAACGGCCTGCACAGGTGGATATCGACTGAAGTTTGCCGCGACGTGCGTGGGGTGCGATCTCGGGATTACAGAACTTCAGAACAGGTGACGGCAAGGCCCGGATCATCCCTTGGGGGAGGGATTCCGGGCCTTTCGTCTCTTCCGGGCCGGATCCCGCTTGGCGCCCCCCTCACCCATGAGTGGCACACGGACCGTCCATGGGCGTGTCCCTGTGCCACTCATCCGAAATATGAGTGCGTCTCACGCAGGTTTTCGTGAACCGGATTTGCACATCGGGGTTTCGGTGGATAACCTGATGACAGACCACTCAAGTTTGGGAGCGGCGGCGGGCAGCCAGCGAGACGGCACGACCCGCACGCTGGCGTGAGACCCGCCTCCGCTTCCGACGTCCCCACAACGAACCTCAGGAGCTACCCATGGGCAGGACCATCGGCATCGACCTCGGCACCACGAACAGCTGCATGGCTGTGTTCGAGGGTACCGAGCCCACCGTCATCCCGAACGCCGAGGGCGCGCGCACGACGCCGTCCGTCGTCGCCTTCACCAAGACGGGCGAGCGCCTCGTCGGTGCGGCGGCCAAGCGCCAGGCCGTCACCAACCCCGGCAACACCGTCTTCTCGGCCAAGCGATTCATGGGCCGCAAGAAGGGCGAGGTCGCCGAGGAGCAGACGATGGTCCCGTACGAGGTGATCGGCGGCAAGAACGGCGATGCCGTCATCAAGGCCGGCGACAACGAGTACACGCCGCAGGAGATCAGCGCCATGATCCTTGCGAAGCTGAAGGCCGACGCCGAGGAGTTCCTGGGCGAGGAGGTCACCGACGCGGTCGTGACCGTGCCGGCCTACTTCAACGACGCCCAGCGCACCGCCACCAAGGATGCCGGGCGCATCGCCGGCCTCAACGTGCTGCGCATCGTCAACGAGCCCACCGCGGCATCGCTCGCCTATGGCCTCGAGAAGGGCGACGAGGACCAGACGATCCTCGTCTTTGACCTCGGTGGCGGCACGTTCGACGTCTCCGTGCTCGAGCTCGGCGACGGCGTGTTCGAGGTGAAGGCCACGAGCGGTGACAACCACCTCGGCGGCGACAACTTCGACAAGGCGCTCGTCGACTGGATGATCTCGGAGTTCAAGAAGGACCAGGGCACCGACCTCTCCAAGGACCCGGTCGCCCTCCAGCGCCTGTTCGACGCCGCAGAGAAGGCGAAGATCGAGCTCTCCTCCGCGCAGTCAACGCAGATCCACCTGCCCTACCTGACCCAGGTCGATGGCGAGCCGCGCCACTTCGACACGGTGCTCTCGCGCGCGAAGCTGAACGAGATCGCGGGCGACCTGCTCGAGCGACTCGTCAAGCCGACCGAGACCGCGATCAAGGATTCGGGCGTCAAGGCCTCCGACATCGACCACGTCGTGCTCGTCGGCGGCATGACCCGCATGCCGATCGTGCAGGACAAGGTCAAGGAGATCACCGGCCAGGAGCCGCACAAGGG
>JAOPYU010000030.1 GCA_025964455.1 Thermoleophilia bacterium
ACCATGCATTCGATCCCCACCGGGCCGTTCACGACCGTGACCCCGCTCTCCACGCCCGCCGCCCACGCCGAAATGCTCTCCGACATGCGCCCGGCGATGGACAACGCCTTTGCCGTCGGGCGCCCCACCGACGCCCAGGGCGCGGCCGCCGTGCTCGCCACGGGCAGCTCCTACGTCCAGGGGGCGTCGTCGACCCTCGCACGCCTCGACGACGGCATCGCCAAGAAGACCAGGCAGCTGGAGGTGCTGCGCGGCTCCGATCCGGGCGCTGCGCAGGAGCAGGAGCGACAGCTCGACATGCTGCAGCGGCTCCGCGACCGCGTCCAGCTCTCGATCGAGCGCGTCTCCGACATCCTAGCGGGCAAGGACCGCGACGATATCGGGGGTCCCGAGGGCGCGTCCGCGAGCGGCAGCGGATCGAGCCGTGAGCAGCGGCGCCGCGACGACCTGGAGCTGCTCGAGCAGCGCCGGCGCCTGCTCGCGCCGGGCGTGGAGGTCGACACGCCAGCCGCGACGCCGCCATCCGCCATCGCCAGCACCTACGCCCGGGGCGTTGCCTGACACGCGCGCACCTGCACCACGATTTCGGGACGAACGACGGCTCGGCTGCCTGACGGCCAGCCCTTCGGCGCGACGGCAGCTGCCTGACGGCTCCAGCTCCGCCACCAACCCGCGGCGCGCCACACGCGTCGCATCCCCGTTGACGACGGCGACGGGCGGATCGACCATGGAGGCCCGGGTGCGCACCTGGTGACACATGCGCGCGCCCGGGCCGAGGCGACACGAGGGGACGAGATGGACGCGATCCGCGCCATCACCATGCCGGGCGTCAACACGCTCGCACATGCGCAGGCCGCGCCCGCGGCCCCCGTCTCCGCGCCCGCACGCGTGACACCCGTTGCGGGCCACGAACGCACCGGGCGCCCGCTGCAGGACCGGCTCGCGCAGGAGCTCGAGCGCGATCCCATGGGCGGCGAAGTCGCGGCGCTCGATCGGCTCAGCGCCTCCATCACCTACGATCCCAGGCGCGGCGCCGACCAGGCGCGCGTGCCGGGTGCGTCGCTCGAGGTCACGCCCGGCAACGCACTCACTCGAATGACCACGGAGCAGGTCGACAGCCTCTCCACGCCCGATTTCCTGGCGGCGTCCCAGTCAACCATGGCCGCCATCTCGGGCGCCGGACTGACCGGCGGGCTCGAACTCGCGACGGCTGCGCTCGCCAAGGATCCGCGCACGGGGCAGGACGCCTACGACCGTCGTCTCGGGCGGCTCGAGGATCGCAAGGCGCAGCTGCTCGAGGCCATGAAGTCCGCCCCTCCGGCGCTCCAGCTGGAACTGCTCAAGGAAGCGAACGCCGTCGCGACGGAGATCCTGCTCGTCCAGCGCGACCACGAGAAGCTCGAGGCGATGCGCCGGCTGCTGTTCTCGCTCATGTGCGGGGTCGTGCCCAAGCACCTCATCGCCCGCATGGTCGAGCTGGGCATGGGCGGGATCGTCGAGAAGGCGATCGAGGACCTGGTCGGTTCCGGCCGGTCGATCTCCAAGTCGATGAGCCAGCAGCTGCAGGCCGTCGGTGCGAGCCTCGGACTGCAGCTGCACATCGCGCCTGCGGAACAGACCTTCGACGCGATGCAGCAGGAGGACCAGCGGCTCGCCGACGCGGGTCACACGCTCGTCGACGGGCGCCGCGTGGACGCGCACGGGCGGCTCGTCGCAGCTGCCGGCGAGCTCGCCTCCCAGGGCGGCTCTTCCGCGCCCACGACCCGATAACGGGGTCGTCGCCGAGAAATAATTCGGCTGTCGGCGCAATTCGCTGCAGGAATACGCGCATTGCACTAGAATCCCGCCATCGGCCCCAGTTGGGCCCTGCCGCCGCATGCAATGCGGTGAACGTGCGAGCAGCCCCTGGCGGGCCGGCGACGACCACGAGCATGGCAGGTGCGCAGCTCAGGGCGACACGCCAGCGGGATCGAACGGCGATCCCCGTCATTGAAGGAACGTACGGTGCTCACCAAGGAAGACAAGGCCAAGATCGTCAAGAAGTTCGGCAAGGGCGACAAGCCCGACCCGGGCGCCACCGAGGTCCAGGTCGCACTCCTCACGGAGCGCATCAACTACCTCACCGGTCACCTCAAGACCCACAAGCACGATCACCACTCGCGCCGTGGACTCCTGATGATGGTCGGCAAGCGCCGCCGCCTCCTCGACTACCTCGCCAAGAAGGACCTCGAGGGCTACCGCACGCTCATCAAGCAGCTGGGTCTCCGCAAGTAAGGACCCTGCACCACACATCGGCCCGCTGCCCCAGGCACGGGCCGTTTGTCTCCTGCGCGTCGGCCAATCCGGGTTCGGCGGCAGCACGAAGAAGAGGACACAGAACACAGATGACCAAGACACTCGTGATGGACCCGACCGAGGTCTCCGTGACCGTCGGCTCCACCGAAATGACGTTCGAGACCGGACGACTGGCCAAGCAGGCCGGCGGCGCCGTCCTCGTCACCTCTGGCGGCACCCAGGTGCTCGCCACCGCGACCGGTGCGGCCAAGCCCCGCCCCGGCACCGACTTCTTCCCCCTGACGGTCGACGTCGAGGAGAAGAGCGACGCAGCAGGCCAGATCCCCGGCGGCTTCTTCCGTCGCGAGGGTCGCTCGGGCGAGAAGGCGATCCTCACGGCTCGCATGATCGACCGCCCGATGCGCCCGCTGTTCCCGAAGAACTTCAGGAACGACGTGCACTGCATCGCCACCATCGTGTCCGCGGACATGGAGCATGCATACGACGTCATGGCGATCAACGGCATCTCCGCCGCGCTGATGGTCAGCCAGCTGCCGTTCTTCGGTCCTGTCGGCGCCGTGCGCGTCGGTCTCGTCGAGGGTGAGCTCAAGCTCAACCCGTCGATGCCGGAGATGCTCGAGAGCAAGCTCGACCTCATCGTCTGTGGCACCGAGCAGGCGATCACCATGGTCGAGGCCGGCGCCAAGATCGTCGACGAGGACACCCTCGTCGAAGCGCTCGAGCTGGCACACGGCTCGATCAAGGAGATCTGCGCCGTCCAGAAGGAGCTCGCCGACAAGGTCGGCAAGGTCAAGTGGACGACCCAGGACGTCATCGCCGACTTCCGGTCACGCTACGCCGACCGCATCCGCGAGGTCGTCAAGTCCGACGGCCTTGCCGCTGCAGAGCGCTTCGTGAGCGAGACGCTCGTCGACGACGCTGCGCCGAAGATCACGATCCAGTCCGCCGAGGGTGACATCGAGCAGCGCACCCGCGCAGAGCTGACGCTCGCCATCGTCCTCGCGGAGGTCCAGGTCGGCGAGACCCAGGCCGCCATCGAGGGACAGTTCGGCGACGCGCTGCGCGAGTACTCCGACTTCGAGCAGGATTCCAAGGCGCTCAAGGACGCGAAGAAGGGCATCCTGCTCGAGCGCGTGCTCAGCGAGATCAACCTGCCGTTCCCGTCCGGCGTCGAGGGTGGCTTCGACGAGGTCACCAAGGGCATGGTCAAGGCAGCGTTCGGTGCGGCGTACAAGTCGCTCGTCCGCCGCAAGATCACGGTCGAGAAGATCCGCCCCGACGGACGTGCGCAGGAGGAGATCCGCGACATCCGCACCGAGGTCGGCGTCACGCCGCGTACGCACGGCTCCGGCCTGTTCACGCGCGGTGAGACCCAGATCCTCACCGTTGCCACGCTCGGCACCACCAAGGAAGAGCAGCGCATCGACGACCTGTCGCTCGAGAGCAACAGGTACTACATGCACC
>JAOPYU010000286.1 GCA_025964455.1 Thermoleophilia bacterium
CGTCGCCTGCGCCGCGGGCGCGAGCTCCACCGGCGAGTACTCGGGCGCGGCCGCCGGCGTCGGCGCCGCTGCGATCGCCGCCGCCACGTCCACGTGGCCCTCGCCGAGCGCCATGCCGTTCGCGTCCACGATCGGCGGCTCGATGACTCGGCCGTACTGCTGCATCACCTGGACGAACACGCCCTGCTCGATGAGCGCGACCATCGTGTCGACCACCTGCGGGTCGAACTGCCGTCCCGCCCCGCCGCGCAGCTCGTGCACGGCCTGGGCCTGGCCGAGCGCGCGTCGGTAGACCCGGTCGCTCGTCATGCTCTCGAACGCATCGGCCACCAGCACGATGCGGCTGCCGATCGGAATTTCGTGACCGCTCAGCCCGACCGGATAGCCGGTACCATCGAAGTGCTCGTGGTGGTGGCGCGTCCAGGTCGCGACCGGCTCCATCTCGGCCGCCTCGAGGATGCGGTAGCTGAACTCCGGATGCATGCGCAGCTGCACCCACTCGTCGTGCGTGAGCTGCGAGCCCTTGAGCAGGATCTCGTCGGCGATGCCGATCTTGCCGACGTCGTGGAGCAGGCCCGCCCGGTACACGAGCTTCACCGTCGGCTCGTCCAGCTGCATGGCCCGCGCGATCGTCGCCGCGTAGATCGCCACGAGCTCGGAGTGGTTGCGCGTGTAGGGATCCTTCTGGTCCACGGCGCTCACGAGCGTGGTGGCGGTGGTCAGCATCGCGTCGCGCGAACGCTGCTTGGAGCGCTCCTCGCTGTCCATGCTCGTGACCTTCGTGGGGTCGTAGATGACCGTGCACGCCTTGCCCGCCATCTTGGCGGTGTAGGCGGCCTCGTCCGCGCGCTGGAACAGGTCCGACTGGGTCTGTGCGTGGACCGGCCACGTCGTGATGCCGCCCGAGAACGAGAGGCGCTCGCCGTTGGGACCGTGCGGCAGCAGGAACTCGGCGATGCGGTCCATGACCATCTTCGCCTCCTCCGCATCGGCCTCGGGGAAGATGATGCCGAACTCCTCGCCGCCGAGCCTGCACGCGAGGTCATAGGGGCGCAGGTTGTCGGCGATCACCTTCGTGGCGCGACGCAGGACGGCGTCGCCCTCGCTGTGGCCGAAGCGGTCGTTGACCTGCTTGAAGTTGTCGAGGTCGATGCTCGCGATCGAGACCTGCCCGCCCGAACGACGGCAGCGCTCGATCTCGGCGCTCAGGCTGTCCTGGAAGTAGCGGTGGTTGCGCAGTCCCGTCAGCGGATCGCGCGTGGCGCGCTCCTGCTCCTGCTGGAGCGCGATGTGCAGCTGTTCCTGCGCGGTGCGCAGGTCGAGCGTCTGGCGCTGCATGGCCATCGCCATGTGGTTGAAGTCCGCGATCAGGTCGCCGATCTCGTCCGTACGCACCGCAAGTCGCTCGTCCGCGCGCGCGTCGAGGTCACCCGTCGCCAGGCGGTGGGAGACGTGGCGCAGGTGCTCGATGCGCTTCATGAGGCGCGCCGGGATGATCGTCGCGAGGATCGCCGCGAGGATGATCGATCCCGCCATCACCGCGAGCAGCAGCCCGGTCGAGCTCGCGATCGCCCGCTTGATCGATCCCTGCGCCTCGAGGCCGCGCGCCGAGATCTTCGCGGCGAGCTCCTGCGCAGGGCGATCCACCTGGGTCGCAAGCGTCTTGTCGAGGTCCGTGACGGCAGCCGTCTCGTTCGACGTCATCTTCCCCTGGAACGACGTCTTGGCCTCGGCCGCGCGTGCCGCGATGAGCGACCACTGCTGCGCCTCGTCGGCCGGGAGCCGCTCGCCGGCTTCGAGCCCGCCCTCGCACTTGTCGGGGCTCGAGATGCAGCGGGCGGCCTCAAGGGCCTCCTGCAGCGTCTTGGTGAGGTTGCCGCGGACGAGGGCATTGTCCTTGGTGCGCTGGTCGCGCGCGGATGCCCGCACGTCGGCGATCCGCCGCTGGAACGTGGCGACGTTCTGCAGGGTCACGGTCGACCTGGTCGCCTGGTCCGAGGCGTTGGCGATCTTCTGGAACGATACGAACGTGACCGGGAGTGCCAGGGCCACGACGAGGATGACCGCGAAAAAGGCAAGCGTCAGCTTCCGGGTGATCCCCGGCGTCCTGAGCGTGGTTGCGAGTGCGAGTTTTGGCACGGGTGCGGCGCGCGCGGAATTGGATGCGATCCGCGCGCTCACCCCGCGCATCGGCATTCACGGGTCGCTCCTTGAGGGAACGCATCGCCGTCGAAGCAGCCGCGCCTCGCCGGCGGCTGCCAAGGGCCGCGAACCGTCGTGATACCGTCCCGGGAACGATGGACGAGGCAGGATCCACACCGTCGCCGAACGACGCCTCGCAGGTGCGTTCCGGCATGCGCCTTCCGACCGACGCGGCGACGCTCGCCACGCGGCTTCGCGACGGCGATCGACGCGCCCTGGCCCGCGCGATCTCGCTGGCCGAGAACGGCGACCCGGTCGGGCACGAACTGGTGCGCGACCTGTATCCGGCGACCGGTGACGCACGGCTCCTCGGCATCACGGGGCCACCCGGCGTCGGCAAGAGCAGCCTCGTCGGCGCGCTCGTGGCCGCCGCACGGAGCGAGCGACCGGACGAGCACGTCGGCATCGTGAGCGTCGACCCGTCGAGCCCCTTCACGCACGGGGCGCTGCTCGGCGACCGCATCCGCCTCGCCGACCACTTCCTCGACCGCGGCGTGTTCATCCGCTCGATGGGCACCCGCGGGCACCTGGGTGGATTGGCGGAGGCATCCCTGCAGGCTGCACTGCTCATGGATGCCTGGGGCGCGAGCGAGATCTTCCTGGAGACCGTGGGCGTCGGTCAGAGCGAGATCGAGATCGCGCGCATCGCCGACACGATCGTGCTCGTACTCATGCCCGGCTCGGGCGACGCCGTCCAGGCCCTCAAGGCCGGGATCATGGAGATCCCCGACATCATCGTCATCAACAAGGCCGATCACCCGATGGCGCGGACCCTCCACGCCCAGGTGCGGTCGATCCTCACCCTCGAGCGCACGGACTGGGTGCCGCCGATCGTCGAGACCGAGGCAGTTCGCGGCGAGGGCATCGACACGCTCTGGAAGCGCATCTTCGAACACCGCGAGTTCCTCGCCCAGGAGGGCCGCTTCGAAGCGCGTCGCCGCGCGAACCTCGAGAGCGAGGTATACACGCTCGCCTCGGCGCGCGCCCTGCGCCGCCTCCAGGCGCGCGTGAACGAGGACCCCCGGCTGCGCCAGCTGCTCGACGGCATGCACCGCCGCGAGCTGGACCCGCTCACGACCACGATGCGCCTGTTCGAGGAGGTCTTCGAGCGATGACCGATGCCACGCACGCACCCGCGCTCGTCTCGCTCGAGGACATCGAGGCGGCACGTGAGCGCATCCGTGGACACGTCCGTGTCACGCCGATGCTGCGCAAGGATACGCTCGGCCCGCTCGTCGGCCACGCCGTGGCGCTCAAGTGCGAGCACCTGCAGCGCACCGGCTCCTTCAAGCTGCGCGGTGCGCTCAACCTGGTCTCCCAGCTGAGCGATGCTGAGCGCGCGATGGGCGTCGTCGCCGCCAGCGCGGGCAACCACGCACAGGGCGTCGCCGTCGCCGCGGCCGAGTTCGGCGTCGCCGCGACGATCTTCATGCCCGAGGACGCATCCCTGTCGAAGGTGGAGGCGACCCGCAACTATGGCGCGACGGTCCGGCTGGAGGGCCGCAACCTGAGCGAGACGCTGCAGGCCGCGCACGAGTTCGCTGCCGAGTGTGGCGCGCAGTTCATGCATCCGTTCGACGACGACCGGATCATCGCCGGCCAGGGCACGCTCGGCCTCGAGCTCGTCGAGCAGATGCCCGACGTTACGACCGTCGTCGTCCCGGTCGGCGGCGGCGGGCTCGCCGCAGGGGTCGCCGTCGCGATCCGCGCGCTGCGCCCCGACTGCCGCATCGTCGCCGTCCAGGCCGCCGCCTTCCCGTCGCTGCGCCTGTCGCTCGCCGCCGGCGCGCCCACGGACGTCGAGGCGCTCCCGACCATCGCGGACGGCATCGCCGTCAAGCAGCTCGGCGTCCGCACCTTCCCGCTCCTGCGCGACCTGGTCGACGACGTCGTCGAGGTGGAGGAGGAGGAGCTCTCCACCGCCATCCTGTGGGGGATGGAGCGCGCCAAGCAGGTGCTGGAAGGCGCCGGGGCCGCTGCCCTCGCCGCACTGCTCGCGGGCAAGGTCGATGCGACCGGCCCCACGGCCCTGGTCGTCGCGGGTGGCAACATCGATCCCGCGAGCATCGTCCCTGTGATCCGGCACGGCCTGACCGCGGTCGGGCGGTTCCTGTACCTCGGCACGATCATCCCCGACCGCCCCGGCGAGCTCTCGCGCCTGCTCGCGCTCCTCGCCCACCTTCGCGTCAACATCCTCGGTGTCGAGCACCACCGCGAGGGAGTCCACATGCGCATCGGGCAGACCCGGGTCGACATGACCCTGCAGACGCGCAACGCCGAGCACGTCGCCGAGGTCCGCGCTGCGCTTGAATCGGCCGGCTACCCGGTGATCGCCGAATCCCACTGACCCAGCTCGCGGCGGCCGGCTGCTGCGGCCGCGCCGGTGGCCGCTTCGGTCCACGTCACCTCCGTCCCGCGTGACGCTGGAGGCGGCGGCATGGTTCGATGCACGACGTACCCCTCCCTAGGAGCGTTCCCGTGCAGCTTTCCAACGTGCAGCCCCGCGCCATCCCGAACATGCCGACCGCGTCGCCCGCCGGCTCCACGCCGGTCGCCGACCCGCGTGCCGGTGGTGGCGTGCAGGGCATCATCGGTGACCTGATCCGCTCCTCGACCGCCGGCTACCAGCAGGCGACCAAGCTCGCCGCGGTGCAGGTCGACAAGGGCGCCATCCACCCCTTCGAGACGATCTCCACGGCGACCGGCCTGCTCAAGGAGAAGACCGCCAACATCAAGGGCGTCAACAAGGCGACCGGCCTGCTCCACACGATCGGCGGCTTCGCGCTGCTCATCATGACCGCGAACGCCAGCTCGACCATGCGCTCGCCCGGCGACACCGCGGTCGACCTCGGCAACCGCCTCGCCGACATCATCGACGGCAAGGACACCGCGCAGGGCTGGGCCCTCGGCTGGGGCCTGCGCTCACCCGGCAGCGACGAGGAAGCTCCTGAGGAGAGCGGCATCGGCTCCGCCCTCGGCTCGCTCGGCATGAAGTAACCGGCAACTCCGCCGGAACGGCGGATCAGCCAGCGTACGGGGCCGGCATCGTGCCGGCCTCGCGCAATTGGGCGAGCGTCTCGCACGCTGCATCGCGGCCGCTCAGGATCGGGTCGGTGATGCCCCAGTCCATGGCGACCTCGGGATCGTCCCAGCGCACGCCGAACTCGTCGCCGCCGTCGTAGTAGTTGTCGACCAGGTACGTGAGCGTCGCGTCCTCGAGCGCCGCGAATCCGTGCGCGACGCCCGGCGGGATGTACACGCCCGCGTCGGTCGCATCGGTCAGCACGATGCCCTGGGTGACACCCTCGGTCGGGCTGCCGGGGCGAGCGTCATGCAGGCTGACCAGCAGCGTCCCCTTGAGGCACAGCCAGTAGTCGGCCTGCTTGCGGTGGAAGTGCAGCCCGCGGATCGTGCCGGCCGCGCTGTCGCTGCGGTTGCCCTGGATCATCGTGGGCCCGTCGAACCACTCGGTCCGGTAGGTCTCGGTGAACCCGCCGCGGCTGTCGCCGTGACGCGTGAGCGCCTTGATGACGACACCCTCGATGCGTGGCTCGCACGGCGCCAGGTCGTGGCGCTCGCGGACGGTTGGATCGACGGTCGGCTCGGTGGAAGTCGTCATGCTGGATGCGCCTTAGTTGAGCTTGATGCCGAGGCCGCGGGCGATGACCATCTGCTGGACCTCGTTCGTACCCTCACCGATCTCGAGGATCTTCGCGTCGCGGTAGAAGCGCGAGATCGGGAACTCGTCCATGAAGCCGTAGCCGCCGTGGATCTGCAGTGACAGGTTCGCCACCTCGCGCGCCAGGATGCCCGTCTTGAGCTTGGCGATGGCGGCGGTCTGCGTGAAGTCGAGACCCTGGTCCTTCTCCCACGCAGCCTTGTACGTGATCAGGCGCGCGGTCTCGATGTCAGCCGCCATGTCAGCCAGCTTGAAGGCCATCGCCTGGAAGCCGGCGATCGGCTTGCCGAACTGGTTGCGCTCCTTGGCGTACTTGAGCGCCTGCTCGAACGCTCCCTGCGCGAGGCCCAGGCCGAGCGACGCGACGCCGATGCGACCGCCGTCGAGGATCTTGAGGAACTGCGTGAAGCCCTTGCCCTCGGGACCGACCAGGTTCTCGGCCGGTACGCGCACGTCGTTGAAGGAGAGCGACCGCGTGTCGGAGGCGTGCCAGCCCATCTTCTTCATGGGCTCGCTGATCTCGTAGCCGGGGGTCCCGTTCGGGATCATGATCGTGGAGATCGCCGGGCGGCCCTTCTCGTCCTCGCCCGTGACGGCGGTGACCGTCACGCCGAAGGTCATGTCAGTTCCGGCGTTCGTGATGAAGATCTTGGAGCCGTTGATGACCCATTCGTCACCGTCGCGGCGGGCCGTGGTGCGTGCGGCGCCCGCGTCGGAGCCTGCGCCCGGCTCGGTCAGGCCGAAGGCGTGCAGCTTCTCGCCACTGGCGAGCTGCGGCAGCCAGTCCGCCTTCTGCTGGTCGCTTCCGAAGTAGTAGATCGGCAGCGTGCCGAGGGAGTGGTGCGCGCACATCGTGATCGACACGGAGCTGTCGATGCGACCGAGCTCCTCGACCGCGATCGCGTAGCTGAGGGTGTCGGCGCCCGCGCCGCCGAACTCCTCCGGGATGGTGATGCCCATGATCCCGAGGTCGGCCATGCCCCGCACGATGTCGTAGGGGAAGCGACCTTCACGGTCGAGCTCCTCGGCCTGCGGCGCGACGACCTGCTCGGCGAAGTCGCGCACGGTCGAGCGCAGCAGCTGGTGCTCGTCCGACAGCTGGAACGAGAGCGGCGACTGGGTGGCGGTGGTCATGGCGGGAAACCTTTCGAACGGGCGCAGAACGGGCCGTTCGAGCCTATCGCAGGTCCACGTCCCGCGACGCGTCAGCTGCCCCAGCTCGCAGCGAGGTCGGTCATGAGCCGTACGCCCCAGCCGGAGGCGCCCTTGGTCCCGTACCACATGCGCGGCTTCGACAGCATCGCGGTGCCTGCGACGTCGAGGTGGACGAACGGCACGTCCTTGGCGAAGTGACCGAGGAAGGATCCTGCGCTCAGCGCGCCAGCGTCGCGCGAGCCCGAGTTCTTGAAGTCGGCGCACGCGGTCTTCAGGTTCGCCTTGTACTCGTCGTGCATCGGCAGGTGCCAGGCGTGGTCGCCCGTGCGCTCGCCGGCAGCCACGACGGCGTCGACGAGCGGACCCTTCTTCGCGATCGCACCCGTGTAGCGATGCCCGAGCGCGATCACCATCGCGCCGGTGAGCGTGGATGCCTCGACGATTGCGCCGCAGCCCTGGCCCTTCACGTAGGTGATGCAGTCGCCGAGCACGAGGCGGCCTTCCGCGTCGGTGGAGATGATCTCGACGGTGGTGCCGTCCATCGCCGTGACGACGTCACCTGGGCGGTACGCGTTGCCGTCGGGCATGTTGGTGGTCGCGCCCACGACCGCGATCACGCGGCGCGGCACGCTGGTCGCGGCGATCGCGCGCATCGCGCCGAGCACGGCGCAGCCGCCCGACTTGTCGAGCTTCATGTCCTCCATGCCGCCGGACGGCTTGATGGAGATGCCGCCCGTGTCGAAGACGACCGCCTTGCCGACCAGCGCGAGCCGCGCGTCGTCGGCCCCATCCGCGCCGGGGGGATTCCACTCCAGGACGATGAGCCGCGGGTCGTCGGCGGACCCCTGCGCCACCGCGGCGAACATGCCCATGCCCGCGGCCTCGATCTCGGATCGTCCGAGCTCGCGGAAGCTCAGGTGCTCGTGGGCTTCGGCGAGTTCGCGAGCGCGGTCGGCCAGGTCGACGGGCATCATCCGGTTGGCCGGCGCGTTGGCGAGGTCGCGGGCCCAGTTCTGGGCTTCGGCGATCGCGAACGCTGCGCGTGCGGCCTCACCGACGGCATCGTCGGGCGCGGCGACCACGAAAGACTCGGGGCCGTCGTACTTCGAGGAGGAGGCCTCCGCGTCCGTATCGACGTCGCCGGTCGTCGTCGCGGGCGACTGGTACTTGTGGATGCGGAAGGCCCCGAGCACGAATCCCGTCACGAGCGCGTCGACGTCGTCGACGTCGGTGCCGGTGACCATCGCCACCGAGCGCGCCTCGGCGCCGCGCGCCGCGCCAGCCACCTTCGACCCCGCGACGCGGAGGGCGTCACCTCGGCCGTCTTCCTCCGGCCCGTAGCCCACGAGCGCGATGCGTCCCGGGCCGGTCGCGCCACCGGTCACGACGACGATCGAGGCGGCGTCGGCCTTGACCTGCCCGCGCTGGAGTTCGCGCGTCAGCGCGCCACCGAGCTGGCCGTCCAGCTCGGCCGCGGCGGCCGGAAGCCGGGTCGGATCGTCGACCACGATGGCAAGCAGGTCGACGTCGAGGTCCTGGGGGGCGGAGGCGGAGCAGCTGAGATCCATGCGCCGATCCTAGGCGAGACGCAGGCCGGGCGCGTCCCGATACGCAGGAGGACGGATTCGCGCGCCCGGGACGGCGCGCATGGGACGGAGTGGACATGCACATCTCACGTGGCGCTGGCCTGGCCATCGCTGGACTCGTCGTCGCCGGTGCGGCGACGGCGACTGGCATCGCACTGACGCGGACTCCTCGCCGCGACGACTCCGTCGAGGTGCCGGACACGCCAGCCCCCACGGCGCCACCGACCGCGGGTACGACCCCGCTGCCGGTCCCGAGCGAGCCGTCACCCGGCCCTGCGCCCGACCCCCAGTCCGGCCCCGCGCCCGCCACGACGGGCGAGATCACCGCAGCCGTGGTCGGACCGACGACCTACACCGTCAGGTCCGGCGACACGCTCTCGGCGATCGCGCGCCGATTCGGCACCACGGTCGCCAAGCTCACGGAGCTCAACCAGATCGCCGACCCCAACCGCATCCGCGTGGGCCAGGTGCTCAAGCTCCCCACGTCCGTCGCGACGACCCCGGCGCCGCCAACCCCGGCGCCGACGACCCCGACCACGCCCACCTCGCCGCCGGCCAGCGGGCAGCCGCGGGTCCCGAGCGGGCCGGCGATCAGCCGCGTCCCGGGCGCAGGCAAGCGGGTCGCGCTCACCTTCGACGACGGCCCCAACGGTGCCTACACGGACTCGATCCTCGCAACGCTCAAGCGTCGCCACGTGAAGGGCACCTTCTACGTGATCGGCCAGCAGGCCGCCCGCGACGGTGCCCGCCTCACCAGGATGCGCGACGCCGGCCACGCCATCGGGAACCACTCCTGGGACCACTCCCAGCTCACCAAGCTGAGCCGAGCCGACGTGCAGTCGCAGCTCAAGCGGACCAGCGACGCGATCGAGCGAACGACCGGGAAGCGCCCCGACACCTTCCGGCCACCCTACGGCGCACGCAACGCGGCGGTCGACGAGGTCGCGCGCGGCCTCGGCATGCGCGACATCATCTGGGACGTCGACACCGTCGACTGGTCGCGCCCGGGCGCGGACGCCATCGCCAGGACCGCCGTGGACAACGCCCGCAACGGCTCGATCATCCTCATGCACGACGGCGGCGGTAACCGCGAGCAGACCGTCGCGGCGCTCGATCGCGTCATCACGGGCCTGCAGGCGAAGGGCTTCGAACTCGTCACCGTACCGCAGCTGGTCGCCGCGGGCGGCTGAGATCCACGCATCTGCGCCGCATTCGTGCGGATTGTGAATGTACCCCTCAAGGACTTGCACTGTGTGCCCGATACATGGTCCAAGTCACCGATAAAGGCAAACCCGCCGCGAGGCGGGGACGCAAAGCCACGGGTCTCGCCCTGATCAGCGAGACGGCCGGGTTACCGAAGTGGATCGATCCCTACAAGGAGCGACCATGAGGCGCGTTAGTGACTCACCAACACAGCGAACCGAAGGCAGCCACCGCTGGCCGGGGGTTGGCAGTGTCGGGAACTGCGCCGGATAGAACATCCAGCTCGCGCCCCCTCGTTCTGAGGCGGATCGCGAGAAGCGCAGGTACCCCGCACGCCCTCCCCCACTAGGTACCAGCGCACAACCGGCTGCCCACACCGGTTCCACATATAGGGCGGGGAGCTCGTGGGCGGCTCCCCGCCCACTTATGTCTTCACGCCCTATGCGACGATGCGCCGCGAACCCCCAGCCGGGTCCGCGGCGCATCGATCTTCTCGGGTTGGTGGTCAGTGGTCGGGCAGGTCAGTCCAGGCGCGTCACCGCGACCTTGGCGATCTTCTTGGGGTTCCAGCCGTGCACGTCCTCGAGCAGGCCGTCGTCGCTGGCACCGAAGATGCCCTCGTGGCGGTGGATGGAGCCACCCTCGGCGAGCGTCCAGTCGGTCATGCCCGTGCCCATCGCGCCCAGCGTCGACTTGACGCCGATCGCGCCCTGGCACGCCGCGCCGAGGTCAGCGAAGTCCTCGGTGTTCTCCTCGGTGCCGGCGTCGTAGTCGTAGACCGGGACGTTCACCGTGCGGCCCTTGGCTCGGGGCAGCCGGGCGGCGTTGAAGCCGGCGAAGCCGTCGTTGGTGCAGCCGAGCATCGAGGCCCAGTTGATCCGGTCGGTGTTCTTGGCGCGGATGGTGAGGGTCACGGACTGGTCGAACATCGCGTCGGCCGGTGACCCCTTGGGGACGAGCGGCGCGGTGGCGCGCTGCACGTCGGTGACGTATCCAGCCTTCATGTCCAGGACGGTCGAGTCGTAGAGCGGCGTGTTGTTGCCGTTCTCGGCGATCTGCTGGATGCCCCAGTTCGCGGTGCCGCCGGGCTTGAAGAACTGTCCCGAGCCGTAGGTCGTCGCAATGATCGGCGGGCTGAGCGGCTGGCCCTTGGTGAGATTGGTGATCGTCACCTTGTAGGTGTGGATCGCCGAGGAGCTCTCGGCGGCGCCGGACGCGGCCGGGATGGCGAGGGCAGCGGCGGCGCAGACCGTGAGGGCAGCGGCGGCGATGGTGGATCGGATGCGGGTCATGGGGAGGCTCCTGGTTCGGTGTGGTTGGGCGGCCCGTCGCCGCCTCGATGGAGCCAACGTACGACCGACCCCTGCCGACCGTCTGTAGGCCAGCCTGCATTTCCTCCGGAGGCCGCCGGGCATAGGCTTGGCGCCATGACGACGCCCGCTGATCGCCCGCTGCCCCGCTCCCTCGAACGCTGGACCCGATGCCCCGTCTGCCAAGGCGAGCTGCAGGTCGCCGTGGGGGAGCCCGGCGCGCAGCCGCACCTGGAGTGCCAGGGCGAATGCGGCGACCGGTGGTTCGGCAATCCCAAGCCGACGGCGAACGTGCTCGCCGAGCGCGCCGACGACGGACGCCTGTTGCTGGTACGCCGCGGCACGGATCCCTTCGAGGGCTACTGGGACATCCCGGGCGGCTTCATGGAGGACGGGGAGGAGCCGGAGGATGCCGCGCGTCGCGAGCTGCGCGAGGAGACCGGCCTCGACGTGCGCATCACCGGCTTCATAGGCGCCTTCGGGGATGAGTACGGCGGCGACCGTGGCGACCACACGCTCAACCTGTTCTGGCGCGGGGTGGTCGACGCCCCCGAGGGCGCCGAGCCCGCCAGCGACGTCGCCGACCTGGCGTGGTTCGAGGTGGAGGCGCTGCCGGCCGACGACGAGCTGGCGTTCACGTGCGTTCCCCGCGCGCTCCGCGCGTGGCGCGCGGACCGCGCCGGCCGCTGAGACAGGACCCGCCGATCGTCCGACACTTCGGTAGGTGTCACGCCGGGACGCGTGACGGGACGAAGGGACGCTCCATGATCACCACTGGGATGAAGATTGCGCTCGGCGCGGCAGGTGCCGGGCTCGTCGGCGGCATCGTGGCCGAGCGAATGATGAGCCCCAAGTCGATCGAGCAGGCGCGCGACGGCGACCGCTGGGGCGCCCTCCACGACGATTTCCTCAAGGAGCATCCGCTTCCCGCCGGCACGCACCTGCACGTCGGCACCGAGCCGGCGTGGAAGAACGCCGCGATCGCCGGTGGCGCGTCGCTCGGCGTCGCGCTGCTGGGTGCAGGCATGATGTTCGGCGCGCACAAGCTGAACCCGCAGAACTACGGCCTCTTCGTCGCTGGCATGTCCGCGACGGCGCTCGGCGGCGCGGGCCTCATCGGCACAGGCGCCTCCTGGGCGGTCCGCTGACCATCAGGATCATTGGGAATCCGCTTCACGCCGCGGGATTCTCGACCGATACTGAGGTCATGGAGGACGCGACGAGCACCGAGCCGCCCGTCCCGCTGCTGCGGGGGCTGCTCCACGCCGTCTCGTGTCCGGTCGCGCTCGTCGCAGGTGGCGTGCTCGCGTGGCTCGCGCCGACGCCGCGCGCGGCGGTGTCGTTGCTGATCATGGCCGTGGGATTCGCGGCGATCTTCGGCACGAGCGGCGTGTATCACCGGCTGCCGTGGTCGCCGACGTGGAAGCGACGCCTGCGGCAGGTGGACCACTCGATGATCTTCGTCGGGATGGCGACCACGTACACGGCGATGTGGCTCGTCGCGCTCGACGGCCTGGTGGCCGACATCGTGCTCGGCTACGTGTGGATCGCGGCGCTCGCAGGTGTGGTCGCGAAATTCTTCTGGCTCGACGCACGTGCCTCGCGCGCGTGGATCAGCTACTGCGCGTTCGGGCTCGTCGGCCTGGCGGTGGTGCCGGACCTGTGGCATTCGATGGGTCCGCTCGCCGTGATCCTGATGCTGTTGGGCGCCGTGGCGTTCGCTGCGGGCGGGGCGGCATATGCGCTCGGCCGGCCGAACCCGGTGCCCGGCTGGTTCGGGCACCACGAGGTCTTCCATGCGGGCACGATCGCCGGGGCGGCGCTCTACATCTCAGCGCTCGCGCACTTCGCGCTGCGCTGATTCGGACGAGTTTGTGCCCTCCTTGGGCTACTAACTCGACTTAATCAACGGGAGGGGTGGGGGGCCAGGGCCAGAGGCGCGCGGTTGCGACGTGTCCGCTGACCGGTCGGCCGATCTCGGCTGCGATCCAGGTGGCGACGTCGATGAGGGCGGGCAGGTCGATGCCGGTCTCGATGCCTGCGCGGTGCAGCATCCAGACGAGGTCCTCGGTCGCGACGTTGCCCGTCGCGCCCGGTGCGAAGGGGCAGCCGCCGAGCCCGGCAACCGACGCGTCGAACGTGTCGACGCCGAGCAGCAGCCCGGCCCACGCGTTCGCGAGTGCGGTGCCGCGGGTGTCGTGCAGGTGCAGGGCGACGCGCAGGTCGGCGTCGTACTCGAGCAGCGGGCCGATGACCGGCTCGATCTCGGCGGGCGTCGCCACGCCGATGGTGTCGCCGATCGAGACGTCCGCGATCCCGAGGTCGGCCAGCCGGTCGACGACGCCGTGCACTGCGGCCGGCTCGATGGCGCCTTCGAACGGGCAGCCCCAGGCGGTCGAGACGTAGCCGCGTACATGCACGCCGTCCGCCGCGGCGCGTTCGACGATCGGCGCGAATCTCGCGATCGACTCTGCGATGGAGGCGTTGACGTTGCGCTGCGAAAACGACTCGCTGGCGGCGGCGAAGACCGCAACGCTCGTCGCGCCCGCGGCGACGGCGGCGTCGTAGCCGCGCTCGTTGGGCGTGAGCACGGGGTACGAGACGCCCTCGCGCCGCTCGATGCCGGCGAGCACGTCGGCCGCGTCGGCGAGCTGCGGGACGGCCTTCGGGTTGACGAAGCTCGTGGCTTCGATCCACGACAGTCCCGTGGCTGACAGGCGATCGACGAGCTCGACCTTGGTCGCGGTGGGGACGTGGGTGCCTTCGTTCTGCAGGCCGTCGCGAGGCCCGACCTCGACGATCGTCACGCGCTCGGGGAGCGGCATCAGCGCACGACCTCCGCGAGCACCGCGCCCTTTGCCACGAGATCGCCGACGGCGCAGCCGACGGTCTCGACCCGACCGTCGAACGGCGCCGTGATCGCGTTCTCCATCTTCATCGCCTCGAGCACGATGACGGGCTGTCCTGCCGCGATCTCGCTGCCGGCAGCGACGGCCTGGATGACGGTGCCGGGCATGGGCGCCGTGAGCGCGGCGTGTGTGCCACCGTCCTCGGCGCGCGCCCCGGCGCCGGCATCGATCGCGGCGCGCGGCACCTCGTACGTGACGCCCTCGCTGGAGAACCAGAGCCGGTCGCCGCGCTCCACGGCGCGGACGCGGGGTGCATCGCTCGTCTCGGCGTTGCCGCCGGTCGCCCCCTCGCGCAGGCCCGCCTGACGCCAGCTGCCAAGCGCCCGGAAGGGGTCCGATGCTCCGGTGGCCGGGTCGTCGCCCGCCGCGCGAATGACGGCGCGGCGCGCAGCCGCGACGAGTGCGCCCGTCGGCACGAGCACGGACTCCTCGAGCAGGTTCGATTCAAGGGTGGCGGTGTCGTGCGACGCAGCCATGAAGTCGGGCAGCTCCAGGGCGTGGATGAGCAGCGCCGCATTCGTGACCGCGCCCAGCAGTGACAGCTCGCGCAGCGCGTCGGTCAGGCGCCGTCGCGCCTCCTCCCGGGTGCTGCCGGTCGCGATGACCTTGGCGAGCAGCGGGTCGTAGGCGAGTGAGATCCGCGCGCCCTCCAGCAGTGCGTGGTCGATACGGATGCCCTCGCGCTCGGGCAGGTGCAGGCGCGTCACCTCGCCGCCGGTCGGCAGGAAGGTCACGGGGTCCTCGGCGTAGAGGCGTGCCTCGATCGCGTGCGCCTGGGGGACGAGCTCTCGCTGCTGCACCGTCAGCGCCTCGCCGCGCGCGATGCGCAGCTGCCACTGGGCGAGGTCGATGCCGAAGGCCTCCTCGGTCACCGGATGCTCCACCTGCAGGCGGGCGTTGAGCTCCAGGAAGAAGAAGCGTCCGTCGCGGTCGACCAGGAACTCCGCGGTCCCTGCATTCACGTAGTCGGCTTCCGTCGCCAGACGCACGACGGCTTCGCCCATGGCCGTGCGCAGCTCCGGCGACAGCCCCGGGGCTGGCGCCTCCTCGACGACCTTCTGGTGGCGTCGCTGGAGCGAGCAGTCGCGGTCACCGACATACAGCGCTGTGCCGTGCGCGTCGGCGAGCAGCTGGATCTCCACGTGGCGCGCGCCCGTGACGAGCTGTTCGACGATGAGCGTGTCGTCGCCGAATCCGGCCGCCGCCTCGCGACGAGCGCTCTCGAGCGCTGCATCGAGGTCCTGCGGCCGATCGACTCGGCGCATGCCGCGTCCGCCACCGCCGGCCGCGGCCTTGACGAGCACCGGGTATGCGTCCTCGGGGACCTCGCCCGGCGACCATTCGGGGACGGTCGGGACGTCGGCCTTCGCGGCGACCTCCTTCGCGCGCGCCTTGTCGCCGAGTGCGCGCATCGCGTCGCCGCTCGGTCCGATGAAGGTGAGCCCCGCGGCGTGGCAACGATCGACGAACGTCGCGTTCTCGCTCAGGAATCCGTAGCCGGGATGCACGGCGTCGGCGCCTGATTCGGCAGCGGCGGCGAGCACCCGGTCGATGTCGAGGTAGCTCTCGCGCGCGGGCTCGGGACCGATGCGCACAGCCTGGTCGGCCAGGTGCACGTGCGGCGCATCGCGGTCCGCGTCGGAGTGGATCGCGACGGATTCGATGCCGAGCGAGCGGCACGCGCGGATGATGCGCACCGCGATCTCGCCTCGGTTCGCGACCAGCACCCGCGTGACCGCGCCGACCTCGCTGCGGGCCTGCGTCATCGCTTGGCTCCGGCGAGCCACGCCGGGGAGTGGGCCTCGTCCATCCAGCCCGGGCGGCGCTTCTCGAGGAAGGCGCTCAATCCCTCCTGGCCCTCCGGGTCGGTGCGCTTGGATGCGATCGTCTCGGCCGTGTGCATCATCACGTCGCGGGGATCGCGGTAGGCGACCTCGCTCGCGAGGTGCTTGGCCACCGTGATCGCCCCGGGCGCCGCGGTCAGCAGCTCGCCCACGACGCGGTCGATCTCCGCATCCAGGTCGCCGGCGGGCACCACCACGTGCGCCAGGCCCATGCGCTCGGCGCGCTCCGCGGTGAAGCGCTCGCCCGTGACGAACAGTGCCCGGGCATGGCTCAGACCGATGCGGCGCAGCACGAAGGGGCTGATCACGGCCGGCACGATGCCAAGCTTGACCTCGCTGAAGGCGAACACGGTGTCGTCGGAAGCGACCACGTAGTCGCTCGTCGCCAGTAGTCCCAGGGCGCCGCCGATCGCATGCCCGTGCACGCGGCACACGACGGGCTTGTCGCAGCGCTTCACGGCCTCGAGCATGAGCGCCAGGCGCGTCGCGTCGTCGACATTCTCCTGGCGCGTGTAGGACGCCGACTCGCGCATCCAGTTGATGTCGGCGCCGGCGCCGAAGGACGGCCCGTCGCCACGGAGCACGACGACGCGCGTGTCGGCGTCGTGGCTCAGCTCGGTGAAGGCGGCGCCCAGCTCCTCGATGAGCCGTGGCCCGAAGGCGTTGCGCACCTCGGGTCGCGCGAGCACGACGTTGGTCACGCCACCTTCGCGCTCGATGCGGACGTGCTGGAAGGTCTCGAAGGAGTGGGACATGCCTCCGATCCTATCCGCGCACGCCGTGTGGGCGGGGGCCCCGCGACCGATCAGGCAGCGTCGATGAGCCGCATGCGGTGCGCGTCGGCTTCCGGCCGTGCTCCTGCGCCCGCCTCGTCGAGGCGTCGCTCGTCGCCCAGGCGGAAGGTCGAGGTGGTGGACATGAGCGCCTCCGCGAGGCGCGCTAGGTCGTCCGAGGACGCCGCGATCTCCTGCATGGAGGCGGTCGTCTCGCTCGTCGCCTGGCCGACGTGACGGGTCGCCTCGGCGCTGCGCGAGCCCACGTCAGCAGCCGTGGCGGCGTCGGCTGAGATCTCGCCGACGCGCAGCTGCGCGTCCTGCACGGCGTCGTCGATCTCCTCGAACGCCTGCCGGGCGTGCTGCACCAGCGCGGCGCCCTCGCTCGCTCGGACGGCGGTCCCGTCGATGGCGGAGACGGCTTCGGCCGTCTCGCGCTGCATGGCGTGCACGATCTCCGCCACGGAGCTCGCCGCGCCCTGGCTCTCCTCGGCGAGCTTGCGGACCTCGTCGGCCACGACCGCGAATCCGCGACCGGCCTCGCCGGCGCGGGCGGCCTCGATGGCGGCGTTGAGCGCGAGCAGGTTGGTCTGCTCCGCGATCGACGTGATGGTCCCGATGATCGTCTCGATGCGCTGGCCGTGGCCCTCGAGCGTCTCCATGGCGCCCGTGACCTCCGACGCCGAGCGGTCGAGCGAATCCATCGCCACGGATGCGGCGCCCACGGCTTCGCGGCCGGCGGCGCTGCGCTCCACGACGCGACCGGTCGCCTCGGCAGCGAGCGTCGAGCGCTCCGCGACCTGGTCGAGCAGGTGCAGCTGGCGGGTGGATCCAGCTTCGAGGTCAGTGACCTGCGCGGTTGCGTCCTCCATCCCCGACGTGACCTCGCGGCTCGTCGCGGACAGCTCCTCGGAGGAGGCGCTCAGCGCGGTCGCGTGCTCGGTGATGGTGCCGATCACGCTGCGGAGGTTGTCGGTCATGCGCTGGAAGGCGAGGCCGAGCTGGTCGCGCTCGGAACGCGGCGTCACGTCGACCGAGAGGTCGCCGTCCGCGATCCGCTGCGCGGCTTTCGCCTGCTCCGCGATGTGGACGCCGAGGTCGGCGAACTCCACGCCCGCGGTGCGAGACATGTCATCGAGGTAGTCGACGGTGTCCTTGAGCGCGCGACCCAGCACGTCGCGCTCGGAGCGGACCGTCGGCTGCATGCTGACATCGCCGCGCGACAGTCGCTCGGCCACCTCGGCGGTCTCCTCGAGATAGGTGACCATCTGGCGGAAGGCGAGGCCGAGCTGGTCGCGGTCGCTCCGCAGCTCGACTCGCACGCGCACGTCGCCCTCGGAGATCTGGAGCGCTGCGGCGGCCGTCTCCTGCAGGCTCTCGGTCATGCGGGCGAACGAGCGCGCCATCTGGCCGACCTCGTCGCGTGAATCGATGTCGAGCGTCGTGTCCAGCTCGCCGCGGCCGATCGCCTCGCTCGCGCCGAGCAGGCTGCGCAGCGCGCTCCGCACCGACTGGTAGAAGCCGCCGAACAGGAGCGCTGCCACGAGCAGCGCGGCGCCGAGCACGATGAGCGTGGTGCGCCTGGCCGAGGCGAATCCGGACAGGCGGGTCACGATCAGGCGGTCGAGCTGCGTGGAGGTGGAGCCCTGCAGCGTGAGCAGGTCGGCCCGCGTGGCGGCCGCCCGGGTTGCCGCGGCGTCGGCGTCGACCTCGCCGTGGACCGCGCCTTCCACGTTGTCGTGGAGCTTCGCGAATCCACCCACGTACGAGGCGACGTCCGCGTCGAGCGTCGCCTTCCAGGTGGCGGCATCGGCGGTCGAATCGAGCGAGACCGCGTAGTTGCCGACCAGCGTGTCGCTGTTGAAGTCGATCGCACCGAGCACGCGGCTCAGGTCGAGACGTCGCTCGACCAGGTCGTTGCCGCGCAGCCCCTCGAGCTCGATGACCCGCTGCATGTCCGCAGCCTGGCCGACCAGGTCGGCGAGGGTCACCAGGCGCACGACGTGGCTGTCCATGAGGTAGTAGGTGTCGAGGTCGGGATCGAGGATCAGGTTGGAGACGTTGCCCGCCTGCAGCACGAGCGCGAGCGACGCAGCGGACACGGTGTTCCAGGTGTCGAGTGCCTGGGTCGGCGTCGAGTAGCTGCGTTCGCGCGCCTTTTCGATGGAGCTCGCGAGCGCGTCGTACTGCTCCGTGGTCTCGAGGGTGCCGCCGATCGAGCGGTCGGCCTTCGCGAGGTCAGCCATGGCGACGTCCAGGCGCGCGGAGGCATCGTCATAGTCGCGCTGCGCGCTGGCATCCCCGCCGGCGAGCTGCACGGCCGCGCTCCGGGAGCCGACGATGCCGTCGACGACGGCAGTCGCGGGGATGATGTATTCGGTGCCGACCCGCTCCTTCGCGCTGAACTCGGTGTTCGTGCGCTGCACGCCCAGGTAGCTGTAGGCGACGTAGGCGAGCGGCGCGAGCAGCACCACGGCGATCACCGTGAACTTCCCCGCGAAGGACAGTCGGTCCATCAAGGCGCGGGTGGGAGCGAGCGGAAGCGACAGGAGCTGCACAGGTGATCCTTGAGCCGTGGGCGGTACCGCTCCAGCCTCGGAAGATCGCTTCGACTCCTTGACTGCTTTCTTGCGCGCGCAACCATGTGGAGGAATGCCGTAGGCGCCTCGGCCCATGGCACGGGCGGACTACATGCGGAAGACGCCGAACTCGGTGTCGGCGATCGGGGCATTGGCGCACGCAGCGAGCGACAGGCCCAGCACGTCGCGGGTGTCGGCGGGATCGATGACGCCGTCGTCCCACAGGCGCGCGGTCGAGTAGTACGGGCTCGACTCGACTTCGTACTTGTCGAGCGTCGGCTGGCGGAAGGCTGCGCGCTCGGCGTCGTCCATCGGCGCCTCCCCCTTTGCCTCGCGTCCCATGTCGCGCACCGTCGCGAGCACGTTGGCGGCCTGTTCGCCGCCCATCACGCTGATGCGCGCATTCGGCCACATGTAGAGGAAGCGCGGCGAGAACGCCCGTCCGCACATGCCGTAGTTGCCGGCGCCGTAGCTGCCGCCGATCACGACCGTGAGCTTGGGCACGCTCGTGCAGGCGACGGCGGTGACGAGCTTGGCGCCGTCCTTGGCGATGCCGCCGTGCTCGTACTCCTTGCCGACCATGAACCCGGTGATGTTCTGCAGGAACAGCAGCGGGACCTTGCGCTGGCTGCACAGCTCCACGAAGTGCGCGCCCTTCTGCGCGCTCTCGCTGAACAGGATGCCGTTGTTGGCGACGATCCCGACCGGGTAGCCCCACAGGTGCGCGAAGCCGCACACGAGCGTCTCGCCATAGCCCTGCTTGAACTCGTGGAAGCGGCTCCCGTCGACGAGGCGCGCGATCACGTCGCGCACGTCGTAGGCGATGCGCGGGTTCGCGCTCACGATGCCACCGAGCTCGCTCGGCGCGTGCAGCGGCGGCTCCGGGATGGCGCGCTCCCACGGCGTCGCGACGCGCGGGAGGTTGAGGTGTTCCACCACGTCGCGGACGATGGCCAGCGCGTGGTGGTCGTCGCGGGCGAAGTGATCCGCCACGCCCGAGACCTGCGTGTGGACGCGCGCGCCGCCGAGCTCCTCCGCGGAGACGTCCTCGCCGGTCGCCGCCTTCACCAGCGGCGGACCGCCCAGGAAGATCGTGCCGGTCCCGTCGACGATGATCGTCTCGTCGCTCATGGCCGGCACGTAGGCACCGCCGGCCGTGCACGAGCCCATCACGCTGGCGACCTGCGGGATCCCCGCCGCACTCATGCGTGCCTGGTTGTAGAAGATGCGACCGAAGTGGTCGCGGTCGGGAAAGACCTCGTCCTGCATCGGCAGGAAGGCGCCGCCGCTGTCGACCAGGTAGATGCACGGCAGTCGGTTCTCCGCCGCGATCTCCTGTGCGCGCAGGTGCTTCTTCACCGTGAGCGGATAGTAGGTGCCGCCCTTCACGGTCGCGTCGTTGGCGACGACCATCACGTGGCGACCACGGACCTGGCCGATGCCGGTGACGATGCCGGCGCTCGCCGGCTCGTCCTCGTAGACCCCGCTGGCGGCGAGCGGCGAGAGCTCGAGGAAGGCGCTGTCGGGGTCCACGAGCGCGTCGATGCGGTCGCGCGCCGTCAGCTTCCCACGCGCGCGATGGCGTTCGACGCTGCGTTCGCCGCCGCCGGCGCGTGCGGTCTCCAGTCGCGCCTGCAGCTCGGCGACGAGCTCGTCCATCGCCGCGCGGTTCTCCGCGAAGGTGCCTGCAGTGGGGTCGAGGATCGGTGCCGAGAGGGTGCCCATGCAGCGGACGCTACCGCACGCGTGCCGGCTGCAGGTGCGGACTGCGCGATCGCCTGCAACGCCGACGGCCACGCTCCCGACATATGGATGGGACGGCAGCACGCGCTGGACACGCGTTGCTGCACACGTTGGGACACAAAGGGACAACCTCATGGGAATTGGCACCCCGTTCACGGTCGTGACGACCGCTACGCGGCACATGCTGGATGCGAACGTCACGTTCGGCATGTCGAGCGACCGGTACAACGCGCGTGACAAGTACCGACGTGCGTACACCGACGAGCAGCGCCTCGGCGCCGGCGTCGGCACTGCGCTCGGCGTCGCGATCCCGGTCGCGGCTGGCGTCGCCTGGATGCAGCGCGGGCTCAAGGTGCCGGGCATCTCCGCCCAGGCAGAGGCTGTCGCCGGTGGGCTCGCGAAGGCGAACCTGCGTGGGCTCTCGGCTCCCGTCATGCAGAACGTGGGACGCGTCGCGGGCATCGCCGCGCTCGGCCTCGCTGCGGGTGTCGGCGTCAAGAAGACGTACGACATCACCAAGGACGACGGCCACCTCGGCGCTGTCGGTACCGCCACGGGCGTGATCGCCGGTACCGCGGCCGGCGTGGCGATCGGCAAGCGCTTCGGCGGCAAGCTTGCTGCGGTGAGCGGTGGCCTCGGCGCGATCGCCGGCGGCGTGGCTGGTCACTTCGGCGGCAAGGCCATCTCGATCGGCGAGAGCCAGGTCGGCAAGGAGCACGTCCAGGCCGCGCAGGTCGATGACAATGCGGCCGAGCGTGCGGGCAGCTTCGCCCGTGGCGCCTTCAATCACTTCAACGAGGTCGGACCGTCGACCCAGGGCATCAGCTTCGGCTACTCCTGGGGCATGCGCGAGACCGTCCAGAACAAGTACTCCAACGCGGAGCGCGCAGGTGCCATGCATGGCGACCTGCTCGCCGCCGGCATCCTCGGTGGCGGCGCGCTCGCCGTCGCAGCGGGACTCGCCGGTGCCTCGCGCCATGCCGCGGCCGGCACCTCCGGGCTCAAGGCGGGCGCCGACATCGCCGGCAACGTGCTGGCACGTGGCCCGGTGACCGGGGCTATCCAGAAGCTCGGTGACAAGGGTGCGCTCGGGGTCGGTGCGGCGGCTGCGGCCATCGCGGGCGTCACCACGTGGAAGGCCTTCCAGGGCGACAGCGAGGCGTACGGGAAGGGTGCCGCCACGGCGATCGCCGCGGGCACGCTCGCCGCGACTGCCGGCACCGCCGCCCTCGTATCACGCTCCGGTGCCATGAAGGGCATGGCAGCGGCGCCCAAGGTCGCGGGCAGCGCGCTCGTCGCAGCGGCGCTGATCGGCGTGCTCAGCTCGGCGCGACTGCCGCTCCAGCAGTTCATGAACGACGCCAAGGATGCGCACAAGGCGAACGGTGCGATCAACGTTCCGGTCGCGGCTACCGCAGCCGGGGTCGGTGCGCTCGGCGGCGGGCTCGGTGCCTTCAAGGGCCTCAGCAAGCTCGTGCCCGACAGCGGCCTGCAGCTCGGCAAGTTCCACATCCCCAAGGCGGCGGTCGTCATCGGCGGCACGGCACTCGGTGGCGCGGCGCTCGGTGGCGTGGGCTTCGGCCTCTCGGCGACGATGCCCGACATCAAGACCGTCGGCCTCTCCGTCGCCGGTGGCGCGGTCGCAGGTGCGGCAGCCGGCGGGTTCGCTCGTGGCATCGGCGTCGTGCCGGGCATCGTCGGTGGCGCGGCCCTCGGCCTGACGGCATCGGCGCTCCTGCGCAAGGACGCGCCTGCGGCCACCGAGGCCCCGACGCCCCAGGACGTGGCGGGTACGGTCGGCGGCTGATCGCTGCTCGATCGGGCACCTGCTGCCCACGCATCACCGGACGGGCGCTGTCGCACCACGCGGCAGCGCCCGTTCGCGTCAGGTGACGAGCGAGCCGAGCAGGTAGACGTTGAGCGAGACGATCGCCGCCACGACGACCGTGCCGAGCGCGGTCGTGATCCGATGGTTCACGAGCGTTCCCATGAGCTCGCGGTCGCGGCAGAACCATACGAGCGGGATGAGCGCGAACGGGATGCCGAAGCTGAGCGCCACCTGGCTCATGACGAGCGCGGTGGAAGGATTGACCCCGGCGGCGATGATCACGAAGGCCGGAGCCATCGTGATCGCACGGCGCAGGAAGAGCGGGATGCTCCGCTGCAGGTACCCCTGCATCACGACCTGGCCGGCGAGCGTGCCGACGCTGCTCGAGCTGATGCCGCTCGCGAGCAGCGCCACGCCGAACACGATGTCGACGTGGTTGCCGAGCACCACCCCGAGCTGGACGAACGCCTCGTCGATGTCGTCGACCCCGGTCATGCCGCGGGCGTGGAAGGCAGCGGCCGCCATGATGAGCATGCTCATGTTGACGATGCCCGCGATGCCCATCGCGAGCACCACGTCGACCAGCTCGAAGCGGAAGATGCGGCGCCTGACCTCGTCGTCGTCGCTCGTCACACGCTGCTGGGTGAGCGCGGAGTGCAGGTAGATCACATGGGGCATCACCGTGGCGCCGATGATGCCCACGGCGAGCAGCACGCTGTCGGATCCCTCGAAGCGAGGTGTCAGCAGCCCGTGGAGGATGTCACCCGCATCCGGATCGGCGAGGGTGGCGCTGAAGGCGAAGCCGATCACGATGAGGCCGACGAGCCCGGCGATCGCGGCCTCGAAGTGGCGGAATCCCCGGGTCTGCAGCTCCAGGATCGCGAACGACACGACGCCGGTGATGCAGGCAGCCGCGAGGAGCGGGATGTCGAAGAGCAGGTTCAGGGCGAGCGAGGCGCCGATGAACTCGGCGAGGTCGGTGGCCATCGCCACGAGCTCGGCCTGGGCCCACAGCGCGAGGCGCACGGGGGTGGGGAAGCGATCGCGTGAGACCTCGGCGAGGTTGCGTCCCGTGGCGATGCCGAGCTTGGCGCTCATGGACTGGATGAGCATGGCCATGAGGTTGGAGGCGAGGATCACCCAGAGCAGCGTGTAGCCGTACGTCGAACCCGCGGCGATGTTGGTGGCGAAGTTGCCGGGGTCGACGTAGGCGACGGCTGCGATGAACGCCGGCCCGAGGAAGGGCCAGAGGCCGCGGACGCCGCGACGGCGACCGTCGAGCGATCGCCGGGCTGCCTCGAGGACGCGTCGTTCGCCCGGAAGCGCGCTGCCGACGTCGACTGGTCGGCTCTGGTGTCGCGGGTTGTCAGACGGCGGCGTGGTCACACTGGCTCCGGTGTCGGTCGCTCACTGCGTGGAAGGCTGGCGAGCAGGGCGAGCGCGACCCACAGGGTGGCGTCCTCGAAGAACCCTGCATACAGGAGGCTGTGGGCGACGAGCGCTGCGAGCACCGCGCTCGCCCAGATGACGGGCGCGATCGGCCAGCCGGTCGCGTGGGGATCACCGGCGGCACGTGCCGCGCTGGCCGGGGTCGAGGTGTGACGCCATCGCGCCAGCACCGCAGTCGCGGCGCTCGTCAGCAGCACGAGGTAGGCGGCGGCGCCGAGGATCCCGAGCTCGGCGATCACGGTGACCGGCGTCGTGTGGGAGGCGGTGAGCGTGGGGGTTGCCGTTCCACGACGGCGGGCCCGATCGGTGACCGCGGTCTCGAAGGTCCCGACGCCCCAGCCGGCGATCGGCCGTTCCGATGCGAGCGCGATCCCGGACCTGACGACGTCCGCGCGCCCGGACGAGTCCGAGCCCGACAGCGCGCGGTAGGCGCTCGGCGATGCCGCGAGCATGACCGCGACGAGCGCGCCGGCCACCCATCGCCGTGGGTGTGGCGGCAATGTCAGCACGGCGACGACGATGAGCGCACCTGCGAGCGCCACCCAGCTCGACTGCGAGTAGGTGTTCCAGAGTGCGACCGTCAGCAGCGCGAGCGCCGCACATGCGAGCGCGGCCCGCCACCGTGTCAGCCGCTCGATGAGCAGGCACGCGACGAGCACGCACGCGCCGACCACGAGCGCCCGGCCATAGATGTTGGGGTCCCAGTAGAGGGAGTTGGTCCTGAAGTCCGCGCGGAAGCGGTTCGCGTCGATCACCTTGGGGTTCCACCAGACCTCGCGCGCGAGGACCTGGTAGACGCCGACGCCGGCGGCGAGCAGCGTGCTGGCGACGAGCGCCCAGCCCGCAGGGCGCAGCGCGGCTCCCTCCTCGACCCAGCCGCGCACGAGCCAGTAGGCGATGACGAACGGTACGAGGAAGCACCCGAGCGTGACCGCGCTGGCCTCGCCGTCCGTGCTCCACGCGAGCGATGCTGCGGCAACGAGCGGCAGGAGCGCTGCGCCGACGTCGAGCAGCCGGGTGGCGCCGCCGCGATGTGGCAGTCGCCCGCCAGTGGCGATGCCGGCGCGCAGGCGCGCAAGCTCGACTCGCGTGCGCGAGGCGGCGCCCAGGGCCAGGACGGCGTACAGCGGCAGCAGGAGCATCGCGGTGTCGTCGCCGGTGGGCACGGGGATCCGGAGGGTCAGGACGGCAGCCCCGGCCGCCAGCAGCCAGGTCTCTCGACCGGTGACCAGGCGCCCGAGGCCGAGCAGCACCAGCGCCCCGACGGCGACGGCTGCGAGGGCGATCGGCCAGCGGTCGTGGACACGCTCCGGAGCGATCGCGAGCAGGAGCACGGCCCACGACGAGAGCAGCAGCGGCAGGCCGGCGGCGTGCACCTTCGCGCGCGTCGTCGTGCGCGCCAGTGCGCCGATACCGCCTGCGCAGGCAGCGATCGTGGCGACGAGCTCCCAGCCTGACGTCATGAGGAGCGCCCCGCCGCGCCGTGGAGCCGGGTCCGGTTCCCGGCTGCGTCGATGGCGTAGATGGTCGGTCCCGAGCCCATGCTCGCGGGATCCTGCGGCGGCACCGAGAACCGGATCACGAGTGAGCCCGCCGGCACCGGTCGGGTCGTGCGCGCCGCCACTGTGCCGTCCTTGGGCACCCAGCTGCGTACGCCACGCACGCGCGCTCCGCTCGAATCCTCGACCACGATCACCGCACGGGGTTCGGTGACGACCAGGCCGCGCAGCTCGCCGTCGACGTATGCGAGCTTGTCGAGCCGGGAACGGGGCGGCGTGGCGTCCACGACGATCGGTCGAGCCGGACCGTAGGAGCGCGGATCGCCCGCGCGCGTGATCCGGACCCGATATTCCCCGTCCGGCACCCGCGCTCCACGGTCATCGGTCCCGTCCCAGTACAGCGGCTTCGTGGGCCCGTCGATGCGCGTGTCCTCGAGCAGGGTCGCGACCGTGCGCCCACGCGCATCGCGGATCGTGAGGGTGATGTCCTCGGGCTCGCGGGTGGTGAAGCGGATCTGGGCGCGGCCCTCGTGGAACCTGCTCGCGAACGGCTCCGAGACGGGCCCGCCGCTCGACTCGATCCGGTGCACGCCGAACACCGCCGCTAGTGAACACGCAGCGGCGAGGAGCAGGAGCAGGGGAGCGACGATGCGCCGGGACACGCGCCGATCCTACGTCAGCGGCGCGATCGCGACGTCGGTCAGCCGTCGAGCAGGCCGCGCACGCGCGCGGGGTCGAGCGCACCTTGTGCGCGGATCGAGCTGGCGGGGTCGGAGGCAGCAAGCTCGCGCAGGCGGTCCATGCGCGCCTGTGCGTCCTGGAACGAGACGACGCTGGACGCGGCCCCGGAGGTCGCGTGCGCCTGCAGCCGGCGCAGCAGCAGCGCGTCGAGTGTCTCGAGCTGCGGATCGGTGATCGCGTCCTTCGCGGCAGCCGCGGCCTTCTGGCCGGACGCGGCGTCGGTCGCGCCGGCCCCGAGGATGTGGGCGAGCGGCTCCGAGAGCTGTGAGGGATCGATGCGCATGGACTGCGTGTTCCCGCATGACACCCCAAAAAAACGCCCCCGCGCCACCCGAGTGGGCAACGCGGGGGCGCTCCGAAGCGCTTACTGGCCCTTGGTGTACTCGTCGATGAGCACCTGGGCGACCTCCGGGCGGGAGAACTGCACCGGCGGCTTGACGCCCTCGCCGAGCATCTCGCGCACCTTGGTGCCCGACAGGAAGAC
>JAOPYU010000328.1 GCA_025964455.1 Thermoleophilia bacterium
ACGGCGAGCCCGGAGCCGAACCAGCTCGTCGGCAGGTGGGCGGAGAGCACGCGGCCGAGCCCGAGCTCGTCGATCGAGCACGAGGAATCGACGCGAACGGTCGCCGCGCTCGCGTATGTGTCGCGCCGCTCCTCCAGCAGCCGTGTGAAGGCGGCCTTGTCGCGCGCGAGCGGACGGTCGCTGCCCGCGACGCGCTCCCAGAGCACGTCGACGTCGGCATCGAGCCAGATCACGCAGGCGTCCGCGATCGCGCCGCGCACGTCAGGGTGCATGAGCGACCCTCCCCCGAGCGACCACACCTCGACGCCGCGGGCCAGCGGTTCGGCGCGCGCCAGGATGACCTCGCGCTCCACTTCGCGGAACCGCGCCTCGCCGTGGTTCGTGAAGGCAGCTTCGACCGTCGTCTCGCCGAGGGCGCGCAGCACGGAGCGGTCCGAGTCGAACCAGAGCACCGGCCCCCCGGACTGCGCCCAGCGCTCCGCGAGCGAGGTCTTGCCGGCGCCCATGAAGCCGACGAGCACGACCCGCGTCGCCGACGGCGCCGCCGGGTCGAAGTCGATGCTCGCGTGCTGGCCCGTGCTCACCGCTGCATCATGCCTTGCCGGTGGACAGGACGACGGGTGGTCGCTTCGGATAACGAACTCGAGCGCGGTACGCCTCGAACGCCTCGAGCACGTCGACGAGCGCCTGCGCGCCGAACTGCTCGCGCAGCACCCGGGCCAGCTCGAAGGCGATCGCGGACTCCAGCACGACGGCCGCGGCAGCGATCGCGCACGTGTCGCTGCGCTCGGCATGCGCGACGGCAGCCTCCCCCGTGGTGAGGTCGACCGTCGCGAGCGGGCGCATCAGCGTCGGCAGCGGCTTCATCCCTACGCGCACCACGAGCGGCGCGCCGTTGGTCATGCCGCCCTCGATGCCGCCGGCGCGATTCGTGCGCCGCGTCACCCCCATGCCCTGGTCGCCGTCGCCCGCTCCCGCGGGGAACAGCTCGTCGTGCGCCTCGGAGCCGCGCAGCGTCGACGTCGCGCGACCGTCGCCGACGGCGAACGACTTCATCGCGTGGACTGACATCGCTGCGCGCGCGAGGCGCCCGTCGAGGCGCTCCTCGTTGGTCGCATAGCCGCCGATACCCGGCGGCAGCCCCCACGCCACGACTTCCAGCTCGCCACCGAGCGTGTCCCGATCCCGCCGCGCCGCCTCGACCTCCGCGACCATGGCCGCGTCGACATCGGCGCGCGGCGTGCGCAGCTCGCGCGCGTCCAGCTCGCCCCAGCACGCATCGTTCTCGGTCGGGGTCGCGGACTCGTCGCCCGCAGCACCCACCTGACGCACGAAGCCACGCACCTGGATGCCCAGCTGCGCCAGGAACGCCTGCGCCAGCGAACCACCCGCGACCCGCGCCGCCGTCTCGCGCGCGCTCGAGCGTTCGAGCACCGGGCGCAGCCCGTCCTCGTCGAAGGCCCCGCGTGCGATGCCGCCCAGGTCGGCATGGCCGGGGCGCGGCACCAGGATCGGCCGGTCGCGCCAGTTGCCCTGCTCGCGCTCCGTCGGCCACGGCGCCATGGCGGCGTCCCAGCTCGCTGCGTGGTCACGATTGACCACATCAAGGGCCACCGGGCCGCCCATCGTGCGTCCGTGGCGCAGTCCGCCCGTCACTTCTGCGCGGTCGGTCTCGATCTTCTGGCGCGGGCTCCGGCCGTAGCCGGCCTGGCGCCGCGCGAGCTGCGCATCGAGGAAATCACGGTCGATGCCGAGCCCGGACGGCAGCCCTCGCACGATTGCGGTGAGGCGTGGGCCGTGCGATTCGCCGGCAGTGGTGAGCTCGAGCGCGGTCATGGTTCCCGCAGGATACCGGCGCGAGCAGCGCCGATCAGAACGTGACGGCGCTGGTGCTCGTGATGCCGCGCAGGTACTTGATGCGGTAGGTGAGCTGCTCGCTCGCATTCACGAGGCTGACCAGGTCGCCCTTGTCGAGCACGGTCCCCGTGCCGCCACCCGTCGTGAACTCGCCGGCGATGAGCTCGACCTCGATCTCGGTCCCGGTCACGCTGACGAGCTTGAACACGGGGTTGCCCTTGGGGAACGTCCCGCCGCGCGTCACGTCGTGCACGATGCCGTCCACGTAGATCTTGGCGCCCGAGAACGTCGGTGCTGCCTTGGTCGACGTGGTGGGGGCCTCAGAGGTCGTACCGGTGACCGATCCCGAACTCGAGGTCGAATCCTCGGACGTCTCGGAATCCTTCAGGCTGTCACCCTCGGCCGCCTTCGCGGTGAACACGGGCGCGCTGCCGATCGCTCCGAACGAGCCACCGACGTCTCCGCCGATGAGGTCCGGGATGGTTGCCGTGGTCCCACCCGTCGTGGCGGCTGCCGGATCGACCGGCTGACCGGTCGCCGGGTCGGTTGCTGCCGGGATCGCTCCAGTGTCGCCTGCGACTGCGCCAGGCGTGGTCGCGCCAGGCGTGGCAGCTCCCCCTGCAGCGGGGTCGGCCGGAGCCTCGCCGCCACCACAGCCGGCGCCGACGAGCACGACGGACCCGAGGACTGCGATCGTACGAAGATGCTTTCGGGGGCGGATCATGCCGGCGCTCCTGCCGTGTCGGTCGATGCGGTGGTACTCGTGGCGCCGGCGCCTGCGCCTGCCTCACCGGTCGCTCCCGCGGCCGCGCCGTCAGTCGACGTCGCCGCGCCTGCCGTGGCATCGGCGGCGCCAGTGCCCGTACTGGTCGCCCCGGCCGCACCGGAGTCCGTCGCGGTTCCGGTCGCG
This sequence comes from Thermoleophilia bacterium, assembly GCA_025964455.1. Next base: position 2,768 of record JAOPYU010000328.1, read on the forward strand.
GCTGCATCCGTGGTGGTGGCGGCAGCTGCCGGATCCGCGGTGGCGTCACCGAGGCTCTGTGCCGTGTCATTGCTCGTGGTGTACATGCGGACCACGACCGTGAACGAGATGTCGTTGGGGCCGAGCGCGGGTGCCGTGTCCGATTCGGACTCCGTTCCTAGTCCGCCACCCGAGCCGGAGGCATCCTCGCTCTCCTCGCCGATCTCGAGCTTGACCACGTTGAA
>JAOPYU010000332.1 GCA_025964455.1 Thermoleophilia bacterium
ATCCGCAGCGCCGTCGCGCGCTGCGTGGCATCGCGGACGAAGATCACCGAGCGGTACTGGGAGCCGACGTCCCACCCTTGGCGGTGTCGGGTGGTCGGATCGTGGTTGTCGAAGAGGATGCCGACGAGCGCGTCGTAGGACACGACCTCGGGGTCGAACTCGACGCGCACCGCCTCCGCGTGCCCGGAACTGCCGGCGCACACCTGCTCGTAGGTGGGGTTGGGGACATGTCCGCCCTCATAGCCCACGGCCACGTCGGCGACGCCCTCGACGTTGCGGAAGGTCACCTCGAGTCCCCAGAAGCATCCGGCCCCGAACTCGGCGATGCGCGTGTGTGCCATGTCGTGTCTCCCCTGCTGCGGGGCCGCCCCGACGGCGGCCCCTGCAGACATGGTGCACGCTCGATGCCGCCGCGGGTGTCACCCGGATGACACTTCGCCCGCGAAGAAGAAGCGGGGGCCCGCCGCCTCCCCTGGTCGACGAGCCCCCGTCGGCGCGCCATGCGCGCCAAGCCTCCCTACTTCACGCGGTGCGGAAGCGGTGCGTCCATGCACCGTCCACGAGCGCCCTCACACGCTCGTAGCGCTCCGTCGCGCGAAGTTCCATCACCTGCGAGCGGTCATCCGTTTCCAGATGGAGCCGCTTCGCGGGTGCTCGGAACCCCTGTTCGAGGTCCCGCCCCTTCAGCGAGTGCCCGTAGTAGCGCCCTCCGCGCTCGAGCACGACGGCCGCAGGTCGATCTCCGGCCGTCGTCCGTGCAAGGTCCGCAATCGCGTCGCGCAGCGTCTCGTAGCCGTCACGCGCTCCCACGCGTCCCCCGGCGACGAGCTGCTGGTGTGACGTGAACGTCACCTGGTCGTCCCTGTCCAGGAACCGGATCCGAACCTCGGCGAGGTTGCGGTTTGCGTCCGGTGTCCGAGGCGCCGCGACCATGCTGGTCCCGTGCGTCACCCTGGCGTCCATGCCGATTGCGAACTGCATCGTGGCGTCCTTTCCACGTACGGCGCCCAGTACATGCGGCGTCCTTGCGAGGAGAAACGTACTCGACCGTAGGTAGATAAATCCAATAATGGATGCAGGGGCATGGCATAATCTGATTTATGCCTCCGGATCCCCGGGGGGGGCCGCCCACCGACCGGAAGCCACGACGATGGCCGAGCTCCACCTGCTCCGCACCTTCCTGACCGTCTACCGCTCGGGTACGTTCACGCGCGCGGCGCAGGAGCTGCACCTCACCCAGCCCGCCGTGAGCCAGCACATCCGCGCCCTGGAGACCCACGTGGGCAAGCCGCTCTTCCGCCGCGCGCCACGCGGCGTGACCCCGACCGCGGCCGGGCGCGAACTCGCGCAGGCGGTCGCCGCGCACATCGACGCGCTGGAGGGCACGCTCGATGGCGGAGCGGATGCATCGGGGGCGGCGATCGGCGACTCGGTCCACGTCGGCGGACCCGAGGAGTTCCTCGCGCTGCGGGTGCTGCCCGAACTCGCGCCGATGATGCAGGACGGCATGCGCGTGCGGATGTTCTACGGGACCGACGCGCCGGTCCTGCAGCGACTGGCCGCCGGCGAGCTGGACCTGGCGGTGCTCACCGTGGACACGCGCCAGCGCGGCGTCGAGACCCAGCCGCTCTGCTTCGAGTACCTCGACCTGGTCGGATCCCCGGCGTGGCACGACCGCCTCGGCGACATCCCCGAGGGTCCTGCGGGTGCGCTGGCACTCGCGGACGTGCCGGTCGCCGCGCACGACGAGGACCTGCCGCTGCTGCGGATCTACTGGCAGACGGTGTTCCGCTCGCCCGCCCGACTGCGCGCGACCCTCGTCGCCAACAGCTTGCGCACCTCGGCGCAGTTCGCCGTCGCGGGCCTCGGCATCACCGTCCTGCCGTACCACTCGGTCGCCGACGCGCTCGACCGCGGCGATCTCGTGCGGCTCGTGACGCCTGTCGCGCCGACGCGATCACGCATGTACCTGGCGTGGCGGGCCGGCACCCTGCGTCGCCCGGCGCTCGCATGGGTACATGGACGCATCGCGGAGGCCGCGCGCGATTGGTGATGCGGCGCGCGGCGACGGATGACGCGACGATTTCGGGGGAACGAGGCAGGCATGTGGACGATCGGCGACGACGAGCCCGAGGACGACGGGCCCAAGCCTGTCTCGCGACCCGACTGCCCCGGGTGCGGGGCGCCGGACCTGCACGGTGACGACTTCTGCCACGAGTGCGGCTTCTCGTTCGAGCACCTCACCAGCCAGGACGTCGACGCCGACGAGGACTCCGAACTGGGCGGCACCGAGTGCCCCATGTGCGAGGCCGGCACGATGGTGATGCTCGAGTACGGGCGCACGCAGTGCGACTCGTGCGGCTACACCGCGCGCGACGAGGGCTGAGCGACCCGGGAGGCCGCCGTCACGCTCGCGTCAGGCGACGGCTCCGTGGCACTTCTTGTACTTCTGGCCGGAGCCACACGGACACGGGTCGTTGCGTCCGACGTCCGACTTCGGGGTGACGGGCACGAGCTCGGTCGGCTCGTCCTCGAGCACCGAGTGGAAATGCCAGGCACCCTCGTGCCGGAGGAACTTCGCGCGCTCGACGTGGTCGACCTGCTGCGCCTGCACCTTGTAGCGAGCGCGGAAGGTGACGGTCCCCTCGTCGTCGTCGGGGCCACCCTCGGAGGTGTCGCGGATCCGCAGCCCGAGCCACTCGGAGCTGGTCGACCACTGCTCGACCTCGTCACGATCGATCTCGCCGACGGTGTCCGGATGATGGCTGTCCATGATCCAGTCGACGTTCGACGTCGCGAACGCGGTGTACCGGGAGCGCATGAGCTCCTCGGCGGTCGCGGCGACGCGCTCGCGATCGATCACGGGCTTGCAGCACTCGACGATGGTTCGGCCGGAGCCGCAGGGACAGGGATCCATGCCGCGACCCTACCAAGCGATTCCGGCGTGGGGGCGGTCGGCGCCGCACTCAAGCACGCCCGTCGTCGCGCCGATGGTCCCAACGTAGCCCATGCACGACGCACTCGCCCCCCATCCCGCATCCCCGCTCCACGCGCTGCGCGCTCGTGCGTGCGCGCGCGAGCGGGCCTTCACAGTGGTCGAGATGGTCGTGGTGCTCGTCATCGTGCTGATCCTCGGGTGCATCGCGTTCCTGACGCTCGGCAGTTCCAAGACGGCGGTGCGGGGCGGTGAGGCGAAAGCGGCGGGCTCGGCCTACCAGCAGGGCATCGCGCAGTGGCAGACCTTCTCGGCGAACCGCAATCCGGCGGCCGCCGACTTCGCGGGAAGCCGCGGGCCCAAGGGGCTCGACGGTCGACCGGTGATGGCATCCGTCCCGGAAGGCGTGAACGAGGGGCGCGTGCTCTTCACGACGACCGGCAATTGCGGGACTGCGGTCTCGGCCCCGACCGGCGGCGTGGCTGCGCACACGTCGGTCGTCAGCTACTGCCCGGGCACGGCTCCCAACTTCGCGATCCGCGTGATCACCCGCAAGGGATCCAGCTCGCAGTGGACGGCGGCCGAGGGCGCGAAGGTCTGCTGGCTCGGCGTTGCCCCTGTCGGCCAGCCTCGCTGCTGACACCTCGAGGCAAGCACGCACGTGGGGCGCGAGTGCTTCGCTGACGATCTTCAGGCTGGTGGCCTCCTCCGGACGATGGATGTGGCCGTTTTCGCCGCTCGCTTCGGATGATCTGTGATGTATTTCTTGACTTCTGGCCGTTTGGGTGTAAATATTCCAATCGCAAGGATGCACCCCCACGAAACGCCCAGGAGTTCTCCCCACCATGATCACCGCAGCAGGCATGATGAAGCCGCTCCCGGTCCGCCCCGTTGACGGGACGCGCGCCATCGGGAACACGGCGCCGCTGCCGTACCCGACCACGACGGGCCGCACGATGCGCCCGCTCCCGATGCCCCGTCCCGCAGATGCGCCCGACTTCGTCGACGCCATCCGCGACGCAGCCTTCCAGCGCATGCTGGTCCGCCTTGGCGTGCAGCAGCCGCTTCCGGTCGTAGATCCGACGGCCTGATCCCAGCAGCGGCGCTCCCTCGCGCACGCCACGCACGCACCGACGACCGTCATGCCCGGCATGGCGGTCGTCGTCGTCTTCGGCCACGCGCGTCGTTCCCGCGTCGTGCCCCCGGCGTGAGGCGTCGCCACGTTGCTGCGAAAGCGTCCTCCGGGGACGCTTTCTCAGCAACGTGGCCGGGGTCGGTGACCTGGACGTACGCGACGATCGCCGCTCGCTCGCTACGATCCACCCGTGAATGCCTCCCCCGACACGTGCTCGCTCGACGAACTGCACGCCATGCGGTCGCTGGCCCCGCTCCCCGGTGATCCGCGGCCCGGCACGCGCGACCTCGCGGCGACCGCGCTCGGGGCGCTGGGCGTCGAGCTGCTGGAGTGCGCACCGCAGCGCGTGGTGGCGCGGATGCCACTGCGTGGTCCGCGCGACGCCGGTGCACTGCTCGTACTCGCCGAGACCGTCGCCTCCACGGCCGCTGGTCTCGCGGCCGGTCCCGGTCGTCGCGCGTTCGGTGCCGAGCTCGACGCATCGTTCCTTGAGCGACCGGTGGCAGGGCTCGTGCTCGCGATCGCCGAACCGCTCGTGGTCGACCAGGCACGCCACACCTGGCGAATCCGGGTCGTGGACCCACGCGGCACCCTCGTGCTCGAGGGCCGGTGCACGCTCGGCGTGGTCGAATCGCCCACGGGCGACTGACGTCGCTCAGCCGAAGGCGGCGTGCAGCTGCGCCGAGTGCTCGACCAGCGGGGCCGCGTCGACATCGACCAGGTCGAGCAGCTCGTCGGTCCATGCCAGGGCGTCCACCGTTGCCCGCGCGCGCTCGATCTCCGAGGCCGGCGCCACGATCGGCGCGAGCCGCGACGCGACGGGCTCGGGCAGCTCGTCGTGGAGGTAGCGAAGCCCGAAGTCGTGGCGCAGCGGGCGGTGCCACATGCACAGCAGGGTCACCAGCGGTTGCAGCACCATGCGCTGGTGGAACCACTCGGCGTCCATGCGGCGTCCACGCGTGAGCTCCTTCGCGGCGAACGTACCGAAGAGCCGCCGCCGCGAACGGATGCGCGCGAGCTCCGCGCGCAGCAACTCGCGGTGTGCGTCGAGGTCGTAGCGGGTCGTGGCCAGTGCGTCGGCGAGCACCCCATCCGGATCGTGCAGGACGATCGCTCGTCCATGGCGTTCGGGCACGAGCAGCGCCTCCCACTGCGCGCGCTGCCCGGCGTGTTCGATCACCGATGCATCCACCATCGCGAGCGTGGCGAGTGGATCGCGCGCCTGCCAGAAGCGCTGGATCCCGAAGAGCGACGGATCGACGTCGAGGATGTCGAAGTCGTGGCCGGTGCCGCGCAGTGCCGCCTCGATGGCGTCGAGCACCGCACGGCCGCCACCGTCGATGCACAGCACGCCGATGTCGAGGTCGCTCAGCTCGTCGGCGCGACCGAATCCGGCGGATCCGCCTTCCCAGGCCGCGAGCGCAGCGTCACACCCGCGCAACGCGTCGACCACGAGTGCGCGAGCGGTCGCCGCGGCCTCGCCCGGGACGGGCGCCGCGCGTCGGTGCGCAGCGAGGTCCTCGGTCGGCGGGTGTGTCACTCGCCGGCGTCCTCGCGCTGCTCCATCTGCTCGGGGGCGTGGACCCCCACGAGGTCGAGCGCCAGCGCGAGCACGCTGCGCGCTGCGTCGACCGTGACCAGCCGCCGGCGCGTGGTCGCGGCGTCGATGCCGTCACCCATGACCCGACAGTCGTGGTAGAACTTGGAGACGTCGGTCGCCAGCCCGTATGCGTAGTGGTGCAGGCGATGGGGCGCGCGCCGCTCGGCCGCCGCGGCGACCACCATCGGCAGCTCACCGATGCGCTTGATGAGGCGCTTCTCGCTCGGCTGCAGCGGCTCGGCCGACAGATCCCCATCGAGCTCCACGCCGGCCTCGACGACCTTGCGCCGGATCGAGCACATGCGCGCATGGGCCATCTGTACATAGAACACGGGGTTGGAGTCGTTGTGCGCCTCGGCCCGCTCGAGGTCGATCTCGAGCTGCTGGTCATGGGAGCGTTCGAGCATCCAGAACCGTGTCGCATCCGGACCGATCCGCTCCACCACTTCCGATGCGGTCACGAAATCGCCGCGGCGCTTGCTCATCTTCCGGGTCTCGCCGCCCTCGGAGAGCGTGACCATCTGGAGGATCACGACCTCGGTCGTCTCCGCGTCGTGGCCGAGCGCCTCCGACGCCGCCTTGAGCCGTGCGATGTAGCCGTGGTGATCCGCGCCCAGCACGTAGATCAGGTGCCCACCGCCGCCGATGCGCTCGTACTTGTCCTGCAGGTAGGCGATGTCAGCCGCGAAGTAGGTCGGGACCCCGTTGGCGCGGCGCACGGCTCGGTCGCGATCATCTCCGTACGTGGTCGTGCGCAGGATCGTGGCGCCCTCCTCGTCGAAGGTCTGACCGGCAGCCGCGAGTCGCTCGATGCCGGCGATGACGGCGCCGGAGTCGTGCAGCGCCTTCTCCGACTGGAAGCGATCGAACGTGATGCCGAGCTGCGCGAGCGACTCGCGCATGCCGTCGATCATCGCGGCGACACCGCGCTGGCCGAGCTCCACGGGGTCGTCGCCCTCGGCCACGCCGAGCTCCGCGGCGAGCCCCGCGACGTAGTCGCCTTCGTAGCCCCCTTCGGGGATGTCACCGCCGGTCGCGCGCGCGAGCAGGGACGCGCCGAACAGGTCGACCTGGCGTCCCGCATCGTTCACGTAGAACTCGGTGCGGACCTCGTGCCCGGCGTGGCGCAGCACGCGCGCGAGCGCATCGCCGTACGCCGCGTGGCGCGCACTCGCGGCGACGAGCGGGCCCGTGGGGTTGGCGCTCACGAACTCGAGCAGGATCGGCAGCTTGGTGACCGCGACGTCGCGACCGAAGTCGGGGCCGGCCTCGAGCGCGGCGTGCATGCCGTCCAGGAACCACTGGTCGGTCATCGACAGGTTGATGAAACCGGGGCCGGCGACGTCGACGCTCGCCACGCCGGGGAGCTGCCCCGCGGCGCCGGCGATCTCCGCCGCGACCTCGCGGGGATTGCGGCGCAGCACGGGCGCGAGCATGAGCGCGGCGTTGGTCGCGAAGTCGCCGTGCGACTCCTCACGCGGGCGCTCCAGCTCGACGCGGGGCGTGCCCGCTGCGTCGCCCTCGCGAGCGAGCCCGTCGACGATTGCCTGCAGTCCCTCGTGCAGGCCTCGGAGCGTGGTGTGCTGGGTGCTGGAAGCCATGCACCCAGCCTACCGGCTCGGGCGCGCCCTGCAGGATCAGGCTCCGATGTGGATTCGACGGGCGTCGCAGTCGACGGTGCAGGGGACGCCCACGGGCAGGGTCCAGCTGGGATCGGTGTGGCCGAAGTCGAGGTTGGCGACCAGCGGCACATCGGCGCGGCCGAGCTCGTCGCGCACCACCTGCACCAGGGCACCGTCGTAGGCGAGGCGCTCGTCGACGGTCAGCTGGTCGCCGCCCGGGCGCCCGAGCAGGACTGCCGCGACCTGGCCGAGTGCCCCCGTGGCGCCGAGCGCACGCAACATCCGCACGACGGCTTCGGGCGTGGGCGCTTCCTCGCTCGTCTCGAGGGCGAGCACCGCACCTTCGAGGTCCGGCATCCAGGGTGAGCCACGGAGCCAGTCGAGCACCTCCAGGCACGCGGGCACGAGCATGCCGCGCACGACGCCCGCACCCTGGAGCCAGCGGCGACCCGTGCTCGGCTGCAGCGTCCGCGCGATCGACTGGTTGGCGGGATCGCTCCATTCGAGGCGCTCGACCGTCCACCCGGAGCGCAGCTCGGGCCACTCGTGCTCACGCGCTTCACCGAACAGGGCAGCGTCGATCCCGTCCACGAAGTACTCGAGCATCCCGGCGTTCTCCGCGAATCCGCACATGGTCGCCCCGCCATAGCAGGACACCACTCCGGCGCCGTGCCACGCCATATGGATGCACGTGGTGTCCGAAAAGCCGAGCAGCGTCTTGGGGCGTGCCCTGATCAGCTCCAGGTCGAGGTGCGGGAGCACGCGGATGGAATCGTCGCCGCCGATGCTCGTGAAGATCGCGGCGACGGCGTCATCGCGCAGCGCGGCGTGCAGGTCGTCGGCACGTGCGGCAGGGTTGGCGGCGATCCAGGCCGGGTCGGCCCGAGCGTGCTCGAGCTCGACGACCTCGAGCCCCCAGTGCTCGCGCAGCTGCCTGAGGCCGGCGTCGTGCCGCTCTGGCAGCGCGCCCGGCCCGCCCCAGGATGGCGATGCGATCGCGATGGTGTCGCCACGTCGCAGGCGCGGTGGTCGAATGAGTGCTCGTTCGTGCACGACGGGTCTCCTCCTCAGAAGTGGTACGGCTCGGCGCGGGCGATCCGGAAGCTGCGATAGAGCTGTTCAGTCGCGATGACGCGCGCCAGCTGGTGCGGCAGCGTGATCCGGCCGAACGAGACGGAGCCGCCGGTGGCTCGCGCCAGCACGTCGGGGGCGATGCCCATCGTGCCGCCCAGGAGCAGAACGAGGTGTCGCGCGGCGAGCCAGTGCTCGGCCAGCTCCTCGGTCGTCGGCGTCTTCCCACGCGAGTCGAGCGCGACGATCGTCGTTGGCTCCCCGACCTGCGCCTCGACCTTGTCGAGCACCGCACCCATGCGCTCCCCCTCCGCGCGCAGCACGACCGCCTCGCCGCGCTGCGTGGGTTCGGCCTTGACCTCGTGCACGTGGAGCTTCACGTAGCGCGTGAGCCGTCGCTCGTAGTCGCTCGCGAGGCGGGCGGCGTCGGCGCTGAGCGATCCGACCACCACGAGGTCGGCACGGACGAGATGGACTTCCACCCGCGCAGCCTACGTCGCCGGGCGATGCCAGACCGCTTCGACGTTGTTGCCATCGAGGTCCAGCACGAAGCCACCGTAGTAGCCGTCCGAGTACTGGTCGCGCACGCCGGGCGCGCCGATGTCGCTCGCGCCGTTCGCGATCGCCGCTGCGTGGAAGGCGTCGACCTCGTCGCGCGAGCGTGCGGCGAACGCGATGTGCGCTCCCGTCGTGACGCGGTCGCGGCCGGGGTCGTCGATCGGCTCGTGGATCGCGAAGTCGTCGCGCTCGTCGCGCCCGAATCCGTAGCCGCGCCCGTCGGTCTCCTCCACCTCGAGGATGACGAAACCGAGCGGCGCGAGCGCTGCCTCGTAGAGGCGACGGCTGGCCTCGAGGTCGCTCACCCGGATGCTCACGTGGTCGATCACGACGGTGCCCATGCCGACGGCTTTCCCGCTCGGCGCGCTGCTACTCCGCCCGATCCATGTGCAGGACCTCGCTCGACGGGTAGGCTCGCCGGCATGGAAGACACCCCCAAAGAGCGCCACCTGAACATCCACACCTCGCCGGAGATCATGGCGGGCCACTACGCGAACTTCGCGAACGTCAGTCACTCCGACTACGAGTTCACGATCACGTTCGCGCGCGTGGACCACGAGATCGAGGCCGACGAGGTCCCCGGCGTCGTGGTGAGCCGCGTGAACATGAGCCCCCGCTTCGTGCGCGAGCTCATCGACGCACTCGAGGACAACTGGTCCAAGTGGGTGACCCGAGAGGGGATCAAGAACCTCCCGGAGACCCCCGAGCAGACCTGACCGGTACGGCGGACGCTCGCATGATCGCGCTCATCAGCGACGTGCACGGCAACCTCACGGCCCTCGAGGCCGTGCTGGCCGACCTCGACGCGCTCGCGCCCGGAGCCCGCATCTGGTGCCTCGGCGACACCGTCGGCTACGGGTCGCACCCGGCGGAGTGCCTCGACCTCGTCCGCGCTCGATGTGAGGTGGTGCTCGCCGGCAACCACGACCTCGCAGTCGCGGGAGACCCACGCTCGGCGCCGAGCGTCGAACCCGGTTTGTGGGCCGGCGGCCCTGGCGCGGGCATCGAACACGCCCTGCGCACGCTCGGGCCTGAGCGCATCGCTTACCTGCGGACGCTGCAGCCCAGCCGCGTGCTCGACAACGTGGAGCTGCACCACGGCTCGGATCGCGATCCCGTCTGGGAGTACGTGCGCAGCGTCGAATCGGCGACCGCGCACCTGCTCGAGCAGCGACGCGAACTCGGTGCCGTCGGCCACACCCACATGCCGCTGCTGTGGGAGCTCCCCGACGGCGCGACGGAAGCGACCGGCGGCCTCATGCCGAGCGGATCGGCGTTCGTCCTGCATCGCGGAACCCGGCGGGTGTTCAACCCGGGGTCGGTCGGCCAGCCGCGCGATCGCGACCCGCGCGCGGGATGGGCGACGCTCGAGCGAGGCACGCTCACCTTCCGTCGGACCGAGTACGACGTCGCGGCGGCCCAGGCACGGATCCTCGAGTGCGGCCTGCCGCAGGAGACCGCCGACCGCCTCGCGCTCGGCTGGTAGCCCCGCCCTGGATCTGGTGACGTTAACCGCGCCTGAGCCGGTCAACGTCACCAAAATGTGGGTGTCAGGTGCCACGAGCGCGCCGCGCGCATGCGATCATCCGTGCATGAGCACTCCGCCCTCGCAGACGCCGACGCCGCCCAGCCACGACGACCTCATGGCGATGCACGAGGCACCTGACCTCTCGAAGTCGGAGCGGAGCGAGCTGCAGAAGGCGGCGCGCTTCCAGCGACGCGTCGAGCTGTGGGAGGCGCGACGCGCCACGCCACACCCGCCGAAGCTGCACCGGGCGATCATCACGCTCGGGATGATGGCTGCGTGCCTTGGCCTGCTCTGGCTGCTGCTCGGTACCCCCGGCGCCTGAGCCGCCGCGCTAGCGCTCGAGCAGGCTCGTGCCTGACATCACGATC
>JAOPYU010000333.1 GCA_025964455.1 Thermoleophilia bacterium
ATCTTCCCGCTGCTGTTCGCGTCGCTGTTCCTGTCGACGACCAACATGCCGCGTGACCTGATCAAGGCCGACTGGTTCCTCGCCATCACGCGCGTGAACCCGGTCTCGTACATGGTCGACGCGATGCGCAGCCTCATCATCACCGGCTGGGAACCGAAGATCCTGCTCGAGGGCGTCGCAGTGCTCGCGGTCGTCTCGACGATCGGCGTGCTCGGCTGCTCGCGCGCCCTGCGCCGAAGGATGGCCAAGGCGTGAACGACCTCCTCGCAGCATCACGAGCGATCGCCTGGCGCCACCTGTACAAGTGGATCAGCGTGCCGTCGAACTTCATGCCGACGTTCATCTTCCCGCTCATCTTCTTCGCGGGCTTCGCGGGAGCGCTCGGGCGTGTCGACAACGTCTCGGGCTTCGACTACCCCGCCAACTACACGTCGTGGATGTTCGTCTTCAGCCTGCTGCAGACGTGCCTGTTCGGCGGGCTCGCCACGGGCTTCACGATCGCCGGCGACTTCCAGTCCGGCTTCGCGCGCCGGCTCATGCTCGGCGTCCGTGACCGCAACGCCCTGCTGTTCGGCTACATGCTCTCGACCTTCGTGCGCGCGGCGATCATGAGCACGATCGTCACGGGCGTCGCCTTCATCGCGGGCCTCGAGATGCTCGGGTCGTTCGGCCAGCTCGCCGCCATGTACCTGTTCTCGCTTTCGCTCAGCCTCATCGGAACGATGTGGGCTGCCGGTGTCATGTTCCGTGCCCGCGACCCGGGCCTTGGCCCGGCCATGCAGATCCCCATGTTCCTGGCGATCTTCATGTCACCCGTGTTCGTGCCGCTCGACCTGCTGCCGGGATGGCTCAACGCCGTCGCGACCTTCAATCCGGTCACCTACATCATGCAGGCGGATCGCAACCTGCTCGCAGGCGTGCCCAAGGACACCGGCATCGCCGTCGTCGCGATCGTCGGCCTCTTCGCCGTGATGCTCGCGTGGGCCCTCACCGGGGTGCGCAGCGCGGAGCGCTCAGGCTGCTGACGTCGGCGAGTGTGGGCGAGGCGGTTGCGGGGCAGGCCCTGACGGTCAGATATTCGTCGGGGGAGTACGCAGCACATGGCCACGGACATGCAGGTCTACGGAGTCAACGTCAAGCACCAGAGCCCATGGGGCGTCCTGGGCATGTCGATCATCACGCTCGGGATCTATGTCTTCTTCTGGATCCACCGCGTCAACCGCGAGATGCGTGACTTCGGCAAGGCGTACGGCGATCCACAGCTGGCGCAGATCAGCCCCGGGCTCTCGGTGGTCGCTGCGATCATCCCCATCGCGAATCTCGTCGGACTCCATCGCATCGGCACGCGCATCCAACGCGTGCAGACCCTGACCGGTCGCGGGCAGGACTACAGCATGGGGCTGCACTGGATCCTCGCCATCTTCACCGGCCTGTGGTTCATGTACTCACAGCACGCACTGACGTCGCTGTACACGTGGCTCGAGAGCGGCAACCGGGCGCCGGTCGCGCCCCAGGCACCGGCACTGCCGGTCGCTCCCGTCGGAGCATCCGCGCCCGGTGGGCCGTTCGTCGGCTGATCAGCCGGCGATCGCCTCGGCGTCGGCGACGAGTCGCGGGCGAACGAGCTCGAGCAACGCCGAATTCGCTCCGCGAGCGGCATCCGCGTAGGCCCCGACCGCCTGCTTCACGGGTGCGCCTGCGCGCACCGCGAGGATCGTGTCCACGGCGCGCGGCGCATCGTGCACGAGCGCCGTGGCGGCGCCCGTCGACGTCATGAAATAGGGCGCGCGCAGCGAGTCGCCGACCTTGAGCACGCGGCCGACCGCTGGCTCGTCGCTCGTCCACAGCTGCACGCTGACCGGCATCGCCTTCGCATCGACAGGCAGCGCTTCGGTCACGCCGACGCTCCGGGCGCGCTCCTGCACCAGCGCGCGCGCAGCCGCCGGCTCGATCTCGTTCGGGTCGCCGGCGACCTGGGTCCACACGATCGTGCGATCCCCGCCGGGCAGCGCGACGGTGGCATGGACCGGCCCGCCGGGGTCGCCGGCACGCACCTTCGTCAGGGCGTGGCGACCGTCGGCCGGGGGGCCGAACCGGGCGCCGATCCATCCGACCCGTTCGGGATGGACCGTCCGCGGGCCGCCCATGATGTCGCGACCCGATGCATCCACCAGCATCGCGCCGCGGACGGCATCCCCGGCTGGTGCGCTGCGGCACGGGCCGAGCACCGCCTCCGCCCAGCCGTCACCTTGGCGGATGCCCGTCACATCGCTGTCCGGGCGCAGTTCGATGAGGTCGCCGTAGCGCTCGCGCGCGAGCGACCGCAGGCCGTTCTCCACCGCGTCGATCCCCGCGAACGCCCAGCGACGGGTGTCGGCGTCCGGCGCGGTCGGCGGTCCCGATGCCCGGATGACGGCGCCGATGTCCCCGCGCGACCTGGTCGGATCCGGCGCGAGCGGCGTGGCGAACTCGCGAGCGCTCGTCTCCCCGGTCGGCAGTAAGGTGCTGGCCATCCTGTCGATCGGCGTCAGCAGCTTGGTCAGGGAGCCGTCCGGGTCGAGGGCCGCGAGCCGGTCGGCGAACGGCGGGACCACTGCGAACAGCGGCGCGCGCGAGGCGATCGCGCCCCGTTTCTCCAGCACCACGCTCGGCACGCCCTGCTGGGCGAGTTCGATGGCCGTGGCCATGCCTGCGGGTCCCGCGCCGACGATCACGACGCGGTCGGCCGCCGGCACGCCCGCCATCCGTGGCGGGAGAGGGGACGAGACGTTCACGCCCCACTCTCGGCGCGGGTCAGTCGGCGGGATCGTCCTCGACGGGCGTCGGGGCGGGAGCGGCCGCAGGGTCGGCCCCGTTGGCGCGACGCTTCGTGTTCTTGTCACGACCGTGGACGATGTCCTCCTCGGCGGGCGGCACGAAGCCCGGGATCGGCTCCAGTCGCGCGACGAGCTCGCAGTGCGAGGTGTGGGGGAACTGGTCGACGGGCTGGATGAACACCGGCTCGTAGCCGTGCTCGCGGAACATCGGCAGGTTGCCCGCGAACGTCGCCGGGTTGCAGCTGACGTAGACGATGCGCTCGGGGCCGGCCTCGCACACGCGGCGCACGACCTTGGGGACCAGGCCCGCGCGCGGCGGGTCGACGACGATGAGCGTCGGATCCGGCCACACGCCCTTGGCGAACTTGAGGATCGGGCGGACGTTGCCCACCTGCCACTCGACGTTCTCGATCTCGTTGAGCGCGGCGTTCTCCTTCGCGCAGTCGATCGCCTCGTCGACCACTTCCACGCCGACCACCTCCTGCACGTGCGGCGCGAGTGCGAGGGTGATCGAGCCCAGGCCGCAGTAGAGGTCGTAGGCGATGTCGTCGGGGCGCGGCTGCGCCACCTCGAGCACGAGGTCGTA
>JAOPYU010000338.1 GCA_025964455.1 Thermoleophilia bacterium
ATCGCCGATAGGCCCGCGCTCAGGAAGTGCCGTGGCTCGAGGCCACCCATGCGCGCGGCCACGAGCGGGTCGGTCACGACGTCATCGACGACCGCCGCCGGCGCCCCCTCGAGGTTCATCGCTACGGCCGTGCAGAGCAGCTCGATGTGTCCGAGCTCCTCGGTCCCCGTCGAGATGAGCATGTCGCGGTAGCGCTTGCCGCTCCGCGCGCCCCAGCCCTGGAACAGGTACTGCATGGCGACGCGCATCTCGCCTTCGGGGCCGCCGATCGCCTGCTGCAACATGCGTGCGAACACGGGGTTGGGCTTGTCCACGCGCACCGTGTACGCGAGCTCCTTGTGATGGAAGAACATGTGACTCCTCTGGGTCGGGGGGTGGATCTCCCACCGCAGATGACCTGCCTCGAATCGGTGCAACCCGCCGCCCTATCCGTTTCATGACGGATCGCTAGGAAAATGAGGAATCGAAGCACCGACACGGGAGTCTCCATGCACCTGCACCGCGACGCCGCACCCGGCATCCACAGGATCGAGGATGCCTACGTCAACTTCTACGTCGTCGAATCCGGCGAACGCCTGTGCGTCGTGGATGCCGGTCACCCCCAGTCGTGGACCGCGCTCCACGAGGCACTCGACGAGCTCGGCAAATCGCCGGACCAGATCGATGCGCTGGTCCTCACGCATGGCCACTTCGATCACGTCGGCTTTGCCGAACGAGCGCGCGAGGAACTCGGTGTTACCGTCTGGATCCATGGCGACGACCGCGCGCTCGCATCCGATCCGTGGGACTACGAGCATGAGCGCAGCCGGCTTCCCTACGCGGCGCGCCATCCGTCGTTCGCGCTCGCCTTCGCGGCAATGGGCGCCAAGGGGGCACTCTTCGTGCGTGGCGTGAACGAGGCGCGGACGTACGCGGACGGACAGGTGCTCGAGGTCCCTGGGCTGCCGCACGTGCTGCATGTGCCCGGCCACACGGACGGCTCGTGCGCACTCCACTACCCCGCGCTCGACACGCTCATCGTCGGCGACGCCCTGGTGACCCGCGATCCCTACACGGGCCGCGAGGGACCGCGCATCGTCGCCGGCGCCGCGACCGCGGACTCCCCGCGCGCCCTGGCCTCGCTCGACCGCCTCGTCGCGACCGGAGCCACGCACGTGCTGGTCGGCCACGGCGAGCCATGGACCCGCGGCATCGAGGCCGCCGTCGCGCACGCCACGGAGGTCGGCGCTTCGTGACGAATGCCGTCTCAGAAGCGAACTGCGTCCCGAAAGTGCGTACACCTCATACTAGGTGGCTAGAAAAGCTAGTCACGCCCACCTAAGGTGGAGTGATACGCAGGGAGCATCGCCGCGCCCTGACACGCGAAGTGATCGTAGGTCCCCATGCCAGTACTCCCCAAGCGCCCAGACGGCCCGGCCAAGGTCCTCGTCATCGATGACGAGTACGGCGCCCGGCTCCAGGTCGAGCTCGCGATCATGACCAGCGATGTCGTCGAGCTCGTCGGCGAGGCATCCAACGGCATGACCGGCGCCGAGCGCGCCGAGGAGCTGCAGCCGGACGTGATCGTCCTCGACCTCTCGATGCCGGTCATGGACGGTTTCGAGGCGATTCCGCTCCTGCGCACCATCGTGCCGCGTGCCACCATCCTGATCCGCTCCAACAATGACGACCCCGACGCCGCTGCCCAGGCCTTCCGCCTCGGCGCCGCCGGCTACATCCAGAAGATGGCGAGCCCCGATGCGCTCCGCACCTCGATCGAGGAAGCCGCGACCCGGTCCACTCCCGCCACCGAGCTCCTGACCGATGCACGCTCGCTCGAACCGCGTGGCCACGGCCGGCCCCGCGAACGAGCTCGCGACGTGCGCCGCCTCGGCCGCCACGTGCGTCACTAGTCGGTCACGGGCCCCTCGCACGTCCTTCGCCGATAGGATGCTGCGATGCCCATCCGCCTCGGCATCTGCGACGACAAGGAATCCTTCCGACGCATGCTCGCCATGTGCCTGGCCGTCGAGCCCGACATCGAGGTCATTGGCGAAGCGGCGGACGGCGCTGAAGCGATCCAGCTCGCAGAACGCGAGTCGCCGGATGTGATGCTGCTCGACGTGGCGATGCCGGTGATGGACGGCATCGAAGCGCTCCCCCAGCTCCGGCTGGCATCACCTGGGACAGTCGTGGTCATGCTGAGCGGCTTCGCGAGCCGCACGATCGCGGACGAGGCGCTCGCGGCGGGCGCCTGGCGGTTCATCGAGAAGGGGACGTCGCTCCCGGAGATCCTGGACGCCGTGCGCGCCGCCTTCGCGGAGCGATCCGTCGTATGACGAGCACCGAGGACGCACGCCACATCGCCGGCCTTGAAGCTCGTGCCACCCTGTACGAGCGCATGTACGAGGTCACCTCGGCGATGAGCGCGGCCGCGCTGCCGCACGAGGTCGTCGCAGTGCTCTTCGCCCAGGGGCTCCGCCTGCTCGAGGCCGACTCGGGCTTTATCGGCCTCGTGAGCCCCGACGGTGCGACCCTGCAGGTGCAGCGGTTCGCCGACTACACCGGCACGCCGGCTGAACTGCTGTCGATTCCCATTGACACCCCGGTGCCGCTTGCAGCCTCGGCGCGTGATGGGCGCATGCGCCTCATCGCCAGCAACGAGGAGCTCGCCTGCGACTTCGCGGGCCTGCACCGTCTCAACTCGGACGACCACGCCTGCGCCACCATTCCGCTCCTGGACGGCTCCCGGGTGATCGGAGCGCTCAACGTCGCCTACGACGAGGCGCGGCCCTTCACGGAGCTGGAACAGTCGGTCATGGAGATGATGGGTCGTCACTGCGCCGAGGCGCTGACCCGCGCGTTCCGGCTGCAGGCTGCGGAGCAGCGGGCTCGATCGGTCTACGCGCTCGACCTCCACGACGAGGTCGTCCAGGACCTCGCGGTGGCACGCCTCGCACTCGAGCAGGGCATGGACGACGTCGCCCTCGTCTCGGTCCAGACTGCGCTCGAGGCGTCGAAGCGGATCGTCTCGAGCCTCGCCGAGCACGCCCAGCACTACCGCCGGGACGCGCTGATCTAGCGGACGTCGCCGCTCGCGACCTGATCGACCACGAACGGACGCGCAGGGAACTCGACGACGTAGGGCGCGTCACCGGCGAGCGCCCATGCCTGCTTGCAGTGGTCGATGAGCAGGCGGTCGAGGCCGTCCTCGAGCGGCGCGCGCCACGCGCCGAGCTCCGCTTCGCTGCGCGGATGGTGGGGGGCCGTCCAGCCGCCGGCGCTCGGGCCGCGCCTGGCGTGGCGGACGAATCGCTGCGAACCGTGGCCGAGGGTCCCGGGCGCGTCGATGTACCCATAGGCGGTGTTGCCACCGGCGGTGACACTGACGATCACGTGCAGACCTGGTTCGCGATCGCGAGCAGGATCCGTCAGCTCGGCGATCACGACCTCGGCATCGCCGTCGTCAGGGACGGGGTGGATCGTCGGTTCGGCGGAGGTCGTCATGGGGCGTGACGATACCGGAGGATGCGGCCCGGGCGGGGAGCAGCGCACGCAGCTGCGCTTCACCCTGCTCACGACTCGCCAGGCTCACGACGCTGATCAGTCGCTCGCGACGGTTGCGCGCCATGAGCGTCCACATCCAGCGCGTCACCGCCTCGGCTCGGTTGCCCCAGCCGACGAGGTAGGCGAGGTGCACGACGCCCCACAGCAGGAAGGCGGGGAACCCGGCGAACCTGAGTCCGCCCACTTCCGCGACCGCGCGGGTGCGGCCGATGGTGGCCATGGTGCCCTTGTCCCTGTACCGGAACGGGGCCGGCGCGGCCGCGCCGCGCAGTCGTGCGCCGATCACCTTCGCCACGTATGCGCCCTGCTGGATGGCGGGCTGCGCCACCCCCGGCACGCCGGGGAGTGACGCCATGTCGCCGATGATGAAGACCTCGGGCCGGCCGGGGAGGGTGCAATCGGGTTCAACAGCCACTCGCCCCGCGCGGTCCACCTCGGCTCCGGAATCCGTTGCGAGCTGCCTGCCCAGCGGCGACGCCTCGACACCGGCTGCCCAGATCACGGTTCGGCTCGCGATCGTGCGACGTTGCTCCCCCTGCTGCACCGTGATCCCCGCGCCGTCGATGTCGACGGCCATCGCACCGAGCTGCAGCTCCACGCCGAGCCCTGCGAGGTCGCGGCTGGCCCGCGCGCGCGACCGCTCGTGGAACGCGCCGAGCACCGTCGGCGCAGCATCGAGCAGGATCACCCGCGCCTGGCTCGGGTCGATGGAGCGGTACTCGCCGGGCAGGATACGCCGGGCGAGCACGGAGATCTGTCCCGCCAGCTCCACGCCGGTCGGACCAGCCCCGACCACCACGAAGGTGAGCAGCGACTCGCGCCGTGCGGGTTCGTCCTCCTGCTCGGCCAGCTCGAACGCGCCGAGGATCCGACTGCGGAGTCGGTTCGCGTCATCGAGGGTCTTCATGCCGGGCGCCCAGTTCGACCACTCGTCGTGGCCGAAGTACGAGTGCGTCGCCCCGGCTGCGACGACGAGCGTGTCGTAGGGCAGGTCGCTCGGTCCGTCGCCGAGCACGCGCACCGTTCGCGCATCGAGGTCGACGTGCTCTGCGGCGCCGAGCAACACGCGCACGTTGGCACGCCTGCGGAACAGGCTGCGGAGCGCCGGCGCGACCTGCCCCGGCGAGAGGATCCCGGTCGCCACCTGGTACAGCAGCGGCTGGAAGAGGTGGTGGTTGGTGCGGTCGAGGAGCGTGACCTGCACCGGCAGCTTCGACAGCGCCCGCGCCGCGCGCACGCCCCCGAATCCACCCCCGATGATGACGATTCGATGGACGGGCTGGGAGCTGCTGGTATCCACGCCGCTAGCGTACCTCGCGGCCGCCTGATCAGTCGTCGACCCACTCGAGCAGGTCACCGGGCTGGCACTCGAGCTCCCGACACATCGCCTCGAGCGTGCTGAAGCGCACTGCCTTGGCACGGCCGTTCTTGAGCACGGCGACGTTGGCCGGCGTCAGTCCGATCCGCTCGGCGAAATCGCCGACGCTGATCTTGCGACGCGCGAGCTCCACGTCGATGCGAACGATGATCGGCATCAGATGACGCCCTCCATGTCCGATCGCAGCTCGGTGGCCTGCACGAGCAGCGCACGCATCACCACCATGAGCAGGGCGAACGACGTAGCCGGAAGCAGGATCAGCATCGCGGCCATGACGTTGCCGGGGTCATCGGCCGCCGCCACGACGACCAGGACCATGCCCAGGCCGAGCAGCCACGCGACGCCGATCGCCGCGAGGATCGCGTCGACCCACCGCAGGGAGTCACGACTGAACACGCGATCCTCGCGAACCATCGTCAGGAGCCGCCACGTGCTGACGATCACCACCTGGACGCAGATGAGCCCCAGCTCCACCACCGCCAGGAGCGGCCACCGCACCTCGGCGAAATCGTCCGACTGACGTGCCTGGTACGAGAACATGCCCGGGAATGACATCACCTCTGCGACCAGCAGCAGCAGGAACGTCAGGACGAGCACGATGCGGAGCGGCACCACCGCGTAGCGCAGACCGCTCATCGACCGACCGTGCCGCGACGGATGCGGAGCTGTCGTCGCACGGTCCAGGCGATGGAGCCCAGGATGAGCAACAGCCCGATCCCGCCCAGGCCGGGCGAATCGTCCCGCTCACCCGCGACCATGGCCGCGGCTCCCAGGGGCACCAGTGCCAGTACCAGCACGTGTCTCATCACAGTCGCCTCCATCGCCAGTCGTTAACTATTGACTGACTATAGATGGATTTCTATCGATAATCAATAGTCAGCGGTTCAGGCGCCTGTTCGGATCACGTCGCGGAGCCCGGTCACGACCTCGGCGGCGCGCTGGATGCCCGTGCGCGCATGGCGCCGAGCGTCCTCCGTGTCGTTCACGTCGAGCGCGCGCTGCACGCCGAGCAGGTCCTCGATGAGACCGGCATTGACGGCCGTGATCTGCCGCTCGAGCTGCTCGCGTCGACCCAGCGTCTCCTGCACCCGCGTGAGCCGGACCGATGTCTCGTGCTCCGCCGTGCGATCGTGGGACACCGACAACATGTGGTTCTCGCCGAGCGGGATCCCGACCACATCGAGCCGCACGTCGTAGGCGATGTCGCCGTAGGTCCCCGTGAGGCGCACGCCCTCCTGGGTGAAGGGTTCTCCCGTCTCCAGCGACGCCACGAAGCGGTCGAAGAGTCCAACCTCCTGGAAGGCAGGGATCACCTCGAACAGCGGCTTGCCGTACGTCTCGGTGCGGTCGGGCGACGTGGCCGAGGCCGCGAGGTTGGAGTACTCGATGCAGAAATCCTCGATGACCCCGTCGTCATCCCGGATCGCTGACACGATCGACGCGGAGATCGGCATGTGCTCGAGCGCGAGCGCTGCGAGGGGAACATCTCCGACGGCAGGGAATCCGGCGAGGATCGCAAGGGGGTCAGGCATGATCCGACACCCTACCGTGCCAGAAGCATTCGCTCGCCATCTCGGACCGGGCGATCACTTCGCGCGCACGACGCGGAACGTCGCGAGCGAGGGGTCCGTCGTGCCCTCCATGAGCCCGCCTGCCGCGACCACCATCTGCAGGTACTCGACGATCGGCGCCGTGATGCGCTGCCCCGGTGCCAGCACGGGGACGCCGGGCGGGTAGGGGGTGACGAGGTCTGCCGCGATGCGCCCGTCGGCCTGGTCCCACGGCACGTCCTCGGTCTGCGCGAAGAACGCGTCGCGCGGCAGCATCGCCTGCTCGCTGCGGATCCGATCCCCGGTGGGGATGAGCCCGGGACCGAACGTCGTCGCGCCCTGCTGCTCGCCCACGTCGCCTGCGGTGCGTCCCCCGGGCGGGTCTCCCGCGCCGCGCGGCGCCGTCGTGACGGCCTCGTGTGGCTGGTCGGAGGTGTGGGCGTCGACCATGGCCCGCAGTGCCGCCACGAGCCGCTCGATGTGCTCAGGCTCGTGCATCGCGCTGATGCAGGGCATGATCCTGCGATGGTCCATGAGCTCGAACGTCACCGACGGGTGATCCTCGAGCCAGTCGCTCGCCTGGTAGCCAGTGATGCCGATCGGATGGACCTCGATGAGCACGTGCGTGGGATCGGCCCGCACGACGCCGTCCTGGGCCTCGAGCTCGTCGACGCCCACCACGTGCAGCTCGGGCACCTCCTCCGCGATCCGTCGCCGGGCCAGCTCGGACATCTCGATTGCGTTGGCGATCAGCGTGCGCCCGTCACGGACGTACTGGGCTCGCGCACCGTCGATGCTCGAGAGCAGCACGGTCGACATGCTGGTCGACTTCTCCAGCTCGAAGCAGAGCGTTAGCCGGTCCGCGTCGATGCGGGAGCCCTGCACGTGGATGACCGAGGTCTGCGTCAGGCCGCTCATCGACTTGTGGAGCGATCCGAACACCATGTCGGCGCCGCAGTCGAGCGGGCTCTCCGGCAGCACGGGGTGGCCGCCGAACAGGTACTCGACGCCCCACGCGTCATCGATCGCGAGCGGCACGTCGCGCTCATGGCACAGCTCCGCGATGGCGCGCACGTCTGCAGCACCGCCGTAGAAGTCGGGGGACGTGATGAACGCACCGCGAGCGCCGGGGTGCGCCTGGAACGCTCGCGCAACCTCGTCGGGCGTCGGCGGATGCGCGATCTCGAGCTCGTGGTTCCAGGACGGCTCGAGCCACACGGGTTCGATGCCGCCGAGCACGAGCGCTGCGATCACGCTCTTGTGGGCGTTGCGGGAGATGAGCAGCTGGTCGCCGGGTCCGGCCAGGGTGAGGATCGCGACGCGCACGCTCATGGAGCTGCCGTTGGTCACGAACATCGTCGTGTCGGCGCCAACGGCGTCCGCGAACAGGTTCTGCGCGGTCTCGAGCACGCCCCACGAGTGGTCGCGTCGGTCGAGCCCGTGGCTGAGCGGCAGGTCGGCCCGAACCACGTCGCGGCCCGCCCATCGCTCGACCTCGGGCGCGATTCCTCGTCCGCCGATGTGCACCGGGATGCTGAACGGGAGGGTGTCGCGCTCCCAGAACCGCTCGATCGCGGAGGCGAACGGCACGGTGTCCTGCGCCCGTTGGGCGGGACTGCGCTCCGCCTCCGCGGACCGCTTGTCGAGCGTCTCCTGCTTGGCCTCGTCGAGCGCAGCCTTCTGGGATTCGGTAATGGTAGCCATGTTGCGCTAGCTACCCGGGGCGCTGGTCGTTGAACGAGCCACCGAGCAAGGACACGTGCCCGGCAACACCGAGGTGGTGTCAGCCGAGCACGTGGGCCTGCAACGACGCGAGGTCGGTCAGCGGAGGAAGGCGTGGCGCTGCACCAGGGGCAACGCGCGCCAACGGTCCCCGAGGCCCCAGGTGCGGTCGGCGCCGGCCAGGGCGATGACCGCGAGCGCGATCGCATAGATGACGTGCTCGTCGACGACGGGGTTGTTCTCGCCCCACACCGAGCCAGCGGTGTACATGAGGGTCATGATCGCGATACCGCTGATCGCCGCGACGCGGATACCGACGCCCACCATGAGCGCGGCGCCGACCCCGAGCATCCCGAGCATGAACAACCAATCCACGACCGCATGGCCCGCCAGGTTGGAGTACAGGCTCGTGAACGGCTCCTTGGTGTTGAGGCCGAAGGTCAGGAAGCCCTCGGTGGGGGATCCTCCGTTGATCCAGGCAGCATCGCTGAAGTAGTCGATCGTCCCGGTCTCGGGGTTGCGCCCGGTCGCGAAGCCCAGCCCGATCGCCTTGTCGAGGAACGCCCACAGGAACACGAAGCCCAGCGAGATGCGCATCACCGCCATGGCGCGCAGGGCGCCGATACCGACGACGCTCTCGGTGCCCGCCGCAGGACGCGATCCCTTCGAGGAGACGACATCGGCCAGGACCGGGGTCGGGGTGGACGAACGTGGGGTGGTGGCCATGATGCTGCCTCTCGGATCGATGGGTGCTGCTCTGACCACAGCGTGGCACCCGACCGATGTCGGTCCATCCGGGAGGTCACCGCCTCGAGTGCGGCAAATTACGCTGACGCGTCCGGCTCAGGTCACCGGGTAGCGCGAATACTCCTCGAAGTTCCCGTAGAGCTGCTCGTTCGGATCCTCGGCCGAGGTGGTCACGGCGTGGACCAGCAGGTCCCCGCCGACGAACGCCCCGCGCCAGCTGGCTCCGCGCCCGCCGAACACCTCCTCGCGATCGCCACGCGACCGCGGCTTGTTGATACCGACCTTGAAGGCGCGCAGCTCCTCGGAGACGCGCGCCGCGAACTCCGCATCGTCGGTCGCGAGCGAGGCCACGAGCGCGCCGTTGGAGACGTTCATCTCCGCCAGGAGCTCGGCTTCGGTGTCGACGACGACGATCGAGTCGAGCGGCCCGAACGGTTCGCTGTGACG
>JAOPYU010000051.1 GCA_025964455.1 Thermoleophilia bacterium
GTTGCTGACTACACGACCAAGACCAACCACGTGCGGCGCTTCCTCGAGGCCGACGACAAGGTCAAGGTCACGATCATGTTCCGCGGGCGAGAGATGGCGCATCCGGAGCTCGGACGCAACATCCTCGAACGTGTGGCGCAGGACGTCGCCGACATGGCAACCGTCGAGACGAAGCCGAATCTCGAAGGCCGCAACATGACGATGATGCTCGCGCCGCTCAAGAAGAAGGAGCCCGCGGCACCCAAGCCCGCCGCGAAGCCCGACGCGGAAGCAGCGCCCGCACCGAAGGCCGCAGCGCCTGCACCGACGGATGCGGAGGCCGCACCGAAGGACGCGGAGGCCGCACCCAAGGAAGCAGATGCCGCTCCCAAGGACGCGGAGAAGACCGCCACGAAGGCAGCTGCACCGAAGTCTGCGGCATCCAAGGCTGCGGCTCCCAAGGCCGCGAAGCCCGCACCGAAGGCTGCAGAGCCCGCGCCACAGGAAGCCGAGCCCGCCCCGAGCGAGTGACGCCCCGCCAAGTTCGCCCCCACCACGACCAGGACGCGTGAAGACGACATGCCCAAGATGAAGACCAAGAGCGCCGCGAAGAAGCGCTTCAAGGTGAGCGCCACCGGCAAGCTCATGCACAAGAACACGGGCTCGCGCCACAACATGGAGCACAAGTCCCGCAAGCGAAAGCGCCAGTTCCGCAAGGACCAGGACATCGCGGGCGTTGACTACAAGAAGGTCAAGAGCCTCCTCGGCACCTACTACACCAAGTAGTCCGCCCCGCCAGCTCCACCGAGTTCCCCACCCCCGAAAGGCTTCACCACAATGGCACGCGTCAAGCGATCAGTCAGCGCTCACAAGAAGCGCCGCACCATCCTCAAGCAGGCGAAGGGCTTCAACGGCCAGAAGAAGAACGTCTACCGCCGCGCGAAGGAGCAGGTCTACAAGAGCATGGCGTATCGCTACCGCGATCGCCGCAACACCAAGCGTGAGTTCCGCAAGCTCTGGGTGACCCGCATCAACGCTGCCGCGCGCCTGAACGGTCTCAGCTACAGCCGCTTCATGCACGGTCTCAAGCTCGCCGAGATCGACGTGGATCGCAAGATCCTCGCCGACATCGCCGTGCACGATGCCGCCACGTTCACCGTCCTCGCAGAGGCCGCGCAGGTCGCGCTCGCCGACGAGGCCACGCAGGTGAAGGCCGAGGCCTGAGCCTCGAGCCAACCAGCTCTCACGAGCGGCGCATCCGGACGATTCCGGGTGCGCCGCTCGTGTCTTCTCCGCCGAAGGTGCCGTGATGGAAGCTGTCATCTCCAGTCCACAGAACGCCCAGCTGAAGCTGGTCCGCAAGCTGCAGCGTCGCCGCACGCGTGAGCAGGAGGGTGCCTTCGTCGTGGAGGGCGAGGACCTCGTGCGCGCCGGCCTGGACACCGGGGCCGTCGCGAAGGTGATCCTGGTCGATGCGGAGCGCGCCCCCGAGATCCGTCTCGAGCGCGCGAGCTGCCCGATCCTGCAGGTGGAGCCCAAGCTGCTCGCCGAGGTGAGCGAGCTCGCGCATCCGCCGCGGATCATCGCGATCTTTGAGCTGCCGACCTCGCGCGACCTGGTCGAGCTCATGGACGAGCGGGCGCAGGCCGGCGCGACCGGGCCGTGGCTCGCGCTCGATGGCCTCGCGGATCCCGGCAACGTGGGCACCGTGCTGCGCACGTGCGCGGCGTTCGGTGGCGCGGGGATCATCGCGCTCCCAGGCACCAGCGACCCGTGGGGCGGCAAGGCAGTCCGTGCCAGCATGGGTGCGTGCTTCCGCGTGCCGATCGCGCGCCTGGACGGGGCCGGCATGGACATCGCGACCGAGCTCGACGCCGTCCGCGCGGCGCAGCCCGCACTGCGGATCGTCGCGCTCGACGCAGCCGGCGCCGTGCCCCTGTGGGAGGTGCCGATGGACGCCGACACCATCATCGTCGTGGGCGGCGAGCGCGACGGCATCAGCGACGCGATCTACGCGAGCGCCGACGTCGTGGCGAGCATCCCGCAGGATCCGGACGTGGAGAGCGTCAACGCCGGCGTCGCCGCGTCGGCCGCCCTGTATGAGTGGAAGCGCCGGAACGGGTAGGCGCAGACCATGACGTTCGCCATCGCGCACCGCGGGCTGTCCCGCGCCCACCCGGAGAACTCGCTCGAGGCGATCGCCGCGGCACTCGACCACGTACAGGTCGTCGAGATCGACGTGCGCTGCACGAGCGACGCGATCCCGGTGTGCTCCCACGACGCCAGCCTCGAACGCACGCACGGCGTGGCTCGCAAGCTCGGGCAGGTCGAGCACGCCGAGCTCCGCCGGCTTGCACCCGACGTGCCGACGCTCGCCGACGTGCTCGACCTCGTGCACGAGCGCGGTGGCGCGGCGATGCTCGACGTGAAGGTCTCGCGGCCACGCGCCGTCGCCGCCATCGAGGCGGTGGTCGAGGCCTCCGGCATGCAGTGGAATGACGGACGCCAGCTGCGGCGTGGCGAGCCGATCGACCCGGGGACGCTCTCGTTCCAGAGCGCCGACGCCCAGTTGCTGCAGGCGTTCCGTGCGCGCACCGGCGCCGGGTGCGTCGAGCTCGTGCGCGGCGCGTCGTCCCCGCGCGAACTCATGCTCGGAGCGCCTTTCATCACGGCCTACGCCCAGGGCGTGACCATCCCCGATGCGCTCGCCACCCGCGGCATGCTGCGGATGCTGCGCCGGCTGCGCCTCGGCTCCTACGTCTACACGGTCAACACGCCGCCCCGGTTCGCCGAGCTGGCCGATGCCGGAGCCTCCGGCGTGTACACCGACATCGTCGACGCGATCGATTGATTCCCGCCTCCACGTGGCACGGGCGCGTGGCGCTGCTAGGGTCTCGGGCGACGCAGTCCCACCAAACCGCAGAGGGAGATACAGATGCAGGCAGTCATGTCCACGAGCGAGGGTGACATCACCTTCGACCTGTTCGACGACGCAGCGCCCAAGACCGTCGAGAACTTCACCAAGCTCGCGAAGGACGGCTTCTACGACGGCCTCTCCTTCCACCGCATCATCAAGGACTTCATGATCCAGGGTGGATGCCCCGAGGGAA
The DNA here is from genome assembly GCA_025964455.1 of Thermoleophilia bacterium. Next base: position 3,090 of record JAOPYU010000051.1, read on the forward strand.
CCGGCCGCGGCGGCCCGGGCTACACCTTCGAGGACGAGTTCAACGACCACAAGGTCGTTCGCGGCGCGCTCGCCATGGCGAACGCCGGCCCGAACACCAACGGCTCGCAGTTCTTCATCGT
>JAOPYU010000055.1 GCA_025964455.1 Thermoleophilia bacterium
AGTGGCTTGAGCGCGGCGTTCTTGACGCGGTACACGCCGGTCACCTGCTTGACTACGAGCTCGCTGTCGCCACGGATCGAGAGGGTGCGGATCCCCCGCTGGAGCGCGTGTTCGAGGCCCCGCAGAAGGCCGGTCCACTCGGCGACGTTGTTGGTGGCGCTCCCGATCCTGACCCCGTCGGCTTCGTGCTCGGTACCGTCTGGCGAGTACAGCACCCACCCGTAGGCTGCCGGCCCTGGGTTACCCCTGGAGCCTCCGTCGAAGTGGATGCGCCAGGTACCCGTCCCGTAGTCCACGGCGCCAGACCCCGCGTCGCCGGCGTTGAACACGCTCGCCGCGGGATCGACGGCGCGCGGGGCTGTCTCGCCCGCCGCGTCGACGACGTCGGAGTCCGGAAAATGCAGCGACGTCGCGGCCGTGACCGGCAGCGTCAGCGCACGTGTCAGCTGCCCCGCAAGCCCCACGAGATGCGCTTCGACGGCGCGGCTTCGATCCAGGTGCAGCACGGCGATGGTGCGCCCCGCGAGCAACTCGAGCTCGCTGTCAGTCGCGGCCCCGACGACGAGGAGCGCCAGGTCGGGCTCGTCCAGGACTGCGTCAATGACATCGCCCAGCGGACCTGTGTAGATGGCGCACTGCGCTCCGGCAGGCACGCGGTCGACCCCGCCATATGCGGCGAGCTCCGGGTCGATGGCGCCCAGTGCGCTCCACAGCGCGGATCCACCCCCGCTGCCGACCACGCCGAGCCGGCCGAAGCCGACGGCGGCGGGCAGGGCGAGCGCGATCACGTCGAAGGCGGGCTCCTCGTAGGGATGCGCGGCGACGAATGCCCGGCATGCGCGCTGCACGAGGTGGCGCGGCACGACGGTCTCGAACCGCTCCTCCTCCACGCGCTCGAACTCGCCGCGAGTGCCGATCGTCGGCTCGGTTCCCTCGCCGCCTCGGAAGGTGCCTGTGCCGGATGTCGACCACGAGCACCGGTCATATGCGCCGATCGTGCCGGCGCCGACGGCGAACACCGCGTCGCGCACCTGCTCGAGCGCATCGGCCGGCACGTAGCCGACGAGCTTGTCCACGTCGCGCGTGAGCGGCCGGAGCGGGACCGTCGCGGCGTGCCCGGGGAGCGGCTCGATGCCGAGCTGGTCGGCGAGGCGAGCGTCGATGCCACCTCGTCCCCCCGCCAGGGGCAGTGCTGCATCGAGCACCACGCGTTCGGCGCGCCGCCACGTGGCGATGTCCTCGGGATTGCCGGCGAACGGGTCGTAGCGGCGACGGCCGAGGCGACCGTCCCCGGAGACGGGGGGCTGGGCGAGCAGGACCGCGACGTCCTCACCGGCATCAACACCGGCGAGCGCGCCCTCGTCCGCGCAGACGACGACGCTCGCGATCCTGGTAGCGCGCTCCCCTGCGAGCAGGCGCATCGGGCGCGAGCGCGGCCAGTCGAGGGCATCGGCCAACGCATCCAGCAGCGTGGCGACGGGGCGAGCAGCGAAGCGATCAGCTGCCGGGGCCGGCATCGCGCTCAGCCCTCCGAGGGGGTGGCGCCGTGGGTCTGGTTCGCGTCTCGCTGCTTCGGATCGAGACGGGCGATCGCGGCCCCGAGCATCGCGACATGCTCCTTGCGCGTGTCGGTGATCCGCTTGATGATCACGCGGGCTTCCTCGTGCGCCAGGCTCTCGATGAGCGGCTCGTAGCGGTTCACGGCCTGCAGCTCCTCCGCGAGGTTGGCGCGCAGCGCCTGCAGGTCGGAGACGAGTTCAGAAACGCGCATCGGGTCACTCCTCGGTGGCGCGCGCAGCCCCATGCCCGCGCGCTCCGGGAGCCTACCCGACGCTTCCCCCGACAGGTCGGCTCAGCCGATGACGACGCTGACGGCTCCAGAGCTGGCGTCGGCCGAGCCCGTGCACCCGAAGTAGGGCAGCGATCCGATGCACGTGGGACGCAGGCGACCGCCAGGGATCCGCGCGGCCAGCGTCAGGCGCGACGTGGCGGACGCCGTGGCGTTGCCCGCCCGATCGACGGCGAGGATGCGAACGGCATATGAGCCGGCAGCGACGCTGCGCAGCGGGATCGCGACGCGCGGCGAGAGCGGTCGTGGCCGGAAGTACGACGCGATGCCGGGCAGGAGCGACTGCAGCAGCTCGCGGTCGCAGTCCGTGTTATGAGCGATGGCGCGGGTTCGCCAGCCGCCACCGCGCACGCGCAGCTGCACGTACATGTCATCGACGCAGTCGTTGTCGGTCGAGCGCGTGAAGCTGACGACGCGGTGCGATCCGCGACGGGGTCGCGTCACCCGAGCGACGCCGGGTCGGCTCGGCGCTCGCGCGTCGACCGGTGCAGCGACGGTCACCGGATCGCCGCTCACTCGGTTGCCGATGGCGTCCTGGGAATCCACGCGGATGGATCGGGTCTCTGACTGGCCGCGGCGCTGCGGCTCGATGCCGTCGACGGTGACGGAGCGCTGGTCAGCGTCGGTCACGCCGCCGAACACGTCGACCGGGTTCGCCGAGTTGAGGCCGAAGAAGCCGCCCGTCGAGGCGAGGCGGGCACGGTAGAAGACGCGATAGCGCGTCGGGGCAGAGCCCGCCGTCGGAGCTGACCAGGTCACGCGCAGCTCGTCCGGGGCGTCGGTTCGCGTGGTCGTGACCCCGGTCGGCGGCTGGAGGTTGTCGGCGCCGCCCGATTCGGCCGGGATCGAGTTGATCCAGTCGCGGAGCGTCGCGATGCGCGCGAACACCGACCACGACTGGCACGGCTCGTTGATCGAGGTCCAGCTGGCGATGCCGACGAGGCGCAGCGACCCATCGGCGACAGGCGCCAGCAGGGGACCGCCGCTGTCGCCGAAGCACACGGCGCGTACCGCCGGCGCCGTTGCTCCGGCGCAGAGCATCGTGGCACGGTCGAAGTTGCGCGCGTCGTAGCCGAGGCCCTCGTCGGAGCGCTCGCAGCGGCGATCCGAGCGGATGGTCATCGGCGCGCTGCGGAGCGGAATCGGTGTCGAGCGGGGTCCGAACAGCCCGAACGGCTGGAAGCTGGTGATGCCCCAACCCAGCGCGACTCCTCCTCCCGCGTCGCCTGCGCCCGCGCCCCACGCGGCGGCGTCCTCGGCCGGCGAGACGAGCGGCATCGGCGTGATGCCGGTGACCGGCGACGCCAGGCGCAGCACGGCGACGTCGTACCCGAGGGCGGCGTCGGCCGAGTTGCCGAAGTAGCTGCTGGTTCCCGCGAAGCGCGGGTGCACGTACACGTCACGGACGGCGTACCGCCCCGCCTTCGTTCGGGTGCGTGCGAGCGTGGGCGTGCCCGTGAGCACCTGGATGGCGGTCGTGGTGCCGACGCCGATGTACGGCTGGCCGATGCAGTGCGCGGCGGTGACCACGAGCGTCGGAGCGATCAGGGTGCCACCGCAGGTATGGCCGAACACGTCGGCTGGTGCTGCGATGCGCCCGCCACCATAGAAGACGTTCCCGGTGCTCGCCTGCACGCTGACCGTCGAGGCATACGCGGCGGCGAAGGTCGCTGCCGGGACCTTCGTGCCACCGACCACACGTCCGCTCGGTGCGGCCGTAGCGGTCGTTGCGGCGCTGAGCACCAGCAGCAGCGCGGTTGCGGACAGGCACGAGACTGTTCGAAGCATGCGGACGTTCATGGAACGCAACATGTCCCGCGGCCCCTGAAGCGAAACGAACACGGGCCCCCGACGCCGAAGCATCGAGGGCCCGCGGATCGAACCCAGTTCGTCTACGCGTCGAACTTCAGCTCGTCGATCTGGGCTTTCTGGATCTTGCCGGAGAAGTCGATGTAGAGCGCCTTCCACTCGGTGTACACGTCGAGGGCCGCAGTGCCAGCGTCGCGGTGGCCGTTGCCCGTGCCCTTGGTGCCACCGAACGGCAGCTGGATCTCGGCGCCGGTCGTGCCCGCGTTGATGTACGTGATGCCGGTGTACAGGTCGCGCATCGCCTTGAAGGCGAGGTTGACGTCCTTGGTGAAGATCGAGCTCGACAGGCCGTAGGTCGTGTCGTTGGCGACCTCGATCGCCTCCTCGAAGCTCCCGACCTTGATGAGCGCCGTCACCGGGCCGAAGATCTCCTCCTGCGCGATGCGCGACTTGGGGTTCACGTCGCCCCAGACGGTCGGCTTGTAGAAGAAGCCATCGCCCAGGTCGCCCTCGGTGGCGCGCTCGCCACCCGTGAGCAGCGTCGCGCCGTCGGCCTCGCCGATCTCGCGGAAGCTCGCGATCTTGTCCAGCTGTCGCTGGTTGATGACCGGGCCCAGGTCCGTGTCGTCCTCGAGGCCGTGTCCGAGCTTCATCGCCTCGGCAGCCTCGACCACGCGGCGCGCGACCTCGTCGTAGACCTTCTCGTGGATGACCACGCGGCTCGCGGCGGTGCAGCGCTGGCCGCTCGTGCCGAACGCGCTCCAGACGATGCCCTCGACCGCGAGGTCCAGGTCGGCGTCCTCGTGCACGATGATCACGTTCTTGCCACCGAGCTCGAGCGACACGCGCTTGAGGTCCTCGGCCGCGCCCCGGGTGATCTTCTTGCCCGTCTCGGTGGAGCCGGTGAAGGTGACCAGGTCGACGTCGGGATGCTCGACGATCGCAGCGCCCACCGGGCCATGGCCGAAGACGACGTTCACGACGCCCTTGGGCAGGCCGGCCTCGGTCAGGATCTCGATCAGGCGCAGCGACAGGATCGGGGTGTCCTCCGCCGGCTTGAACACGACGGTGTTGCCACAGATGAGCGCAGGCGCGAGCTTCCACGACGGGATCGCGATCGGGAAATTCCACGGGGTGATGGCACCGACGACGCCGACCGGCAGGCGCGTGGAGAGCGCCATCTTGTCGGGCAGCTCGCTCGGCACGACCTCACCGAACAGGCGTCGACCCTCGCCGCCCATGTAGTAGAGCATGTCGATGGCTTCCTGCACGTCGCCGC
>JAOPYU010000082.1 GCA_025964455.1 Thermoleophilia bacterium
AAGCGATCGACGTGGGCGGTTCGACATTGCGCGACTATCGCGGGGTCGAGGGGACGGAAGGCGGGATGCAGGAGCGCTTCGTCGCCTATGGGCGCGCGGGCAAGCCGTGCCTGACCTGCGGCACGACGATGCGTGGCGCGCGGATCGCAGGGCGCGGGACCGCCTGGTGCCCGGTATGTCAGCCGGCGGGTCGCGCACCGCGCCACTGACATCGGAATTCGTGGTGTCAGTCGGGGATATTCTCTTGCATACCGTGCAGCATACTCGTAGATCGTCGAAGCACTAGTGTGGCGGACTTATTGCAAAGTACCTGCAAATGGATGTAGTTGTGAGTCGACGCAATCCACGTGAGCGCGCCGAATCGGCCGAATCCTGTGTGTGACGCGACTGACACCTCCCGAGCGCTAAATCGGGGCTGGAGTTGTCAATCCGCGAGCGACTCCCCCGATACTGTAGGCATGGACATATAAGGATCCGGTCGAGGACGGTCATCGCCACCACCTTGCCGCGGCGCCTCCCAACCTCGGTGCACCGTATGCACCCTGTGCCGCTCGCCACGACCCTGATCCACAAACAGTCCGGCACCGACCGCACGGCGTGACCACGCTGAGCCCGCTCGGAGCCGTTGGCCCGCTCCACGTCGCACGCGCACCACGCGCCCGCGGCACTCGCCCTGCATCGCACCTGTCGCGACTGACGTCGTCGGCATGTCGGTGGCATGGCGCCGGGCCTCCCGCACGCAGTCGTCGTGCGCCGCCCCGCCCAGTCGCCTTCCGGCCCGTGGCGTGGCGTCGCACGCCGGCGCATCGCGTGCACCGCATCGTGCTGGCGCAGCCATGCCGCGATCGCTGCCGGACGCAGTAGAGGGGGAACCCACCATGCATGCACGACCCATCGCCATCCATCGAACTCGAACGAGCGCCCGCACCATCCTGACGTGCCTGCTCGCATCGATCACCGCCTGTCTCGTCCTGCTCGCCATGGCGGGCACGGCGCAGGCGGCTACGCCACGACCCAACGTGTCCTGGGCGCCACACATCGACCGCAAGATCGTGCCGACCCGCTCGGAGAACTTCGGCCGTCAGGTCGCCACGTGGTACGGGCCCGGCTTCTTCGGCCAGCGCACCGCCTGTGGACAGACCCTGCGCACCGGTACTTGGGGCATCGCGCACCGCACGCTCCCGTGCGGCACGCTCGTGACGCTCGTGCACCGCGGGCGCCGCGTCACGGTGCCGGTCATCGACCGTGGGCCCTTCAGCGGCGCGACCGTCGACCTGACCTCGCGCACCAAGTCGTTCCTGCACTTCAGGAGCGGCGTGGTGAAGATGGTCCGCGTGCGCAAATTCCGCGTGCTCCCGCTGCTGCGCGTCCGCAACACCTGGGTCGCCGAGAACGTCGCCCGTCCCGCCGCCGCCAAGGCGTCAGTCGCCTAGTGCGCGCCTGACCGATCAGCACGCATTTCTGCATCGAGATCCCATAACGTACGCCTGCGGGCGGACGATGTGGGATCTCGATCGCGGATTCCCTGCGCACTGCGCCGCCCACACGACGTGTACAGAAACGATCGAGGGGTGATCGCTTTCGTACAGACGGCGCCTCGAGTCGAATCGGCTGCTCGTGAACTGTGCAGAAACGATCGAGGGGTGATCGGAATTGCACAGGTGGCGAGGGCGGGGACCGTCCGGCCCTGACGAGCCCGCTCGTTGTCACTCATGTACAGAAACGATCGAGGGGTGATCGGTTTCGTACAGATGGCGTCTCGAGTCGAATCGGCTGCTCGTGAACTGTGCAGAAACGATCGAGGGGTGATCGGAATTGCACGACTGGCGATGAAGAGTCAGTCAGTCAGTCAGTCAGTCAGTCAGTCCGTCGCGCGACGACGGAGCTGCGCGGCGAAGGCGCCGATGACCGCCCCGCCGACGATGGCCTGGAGCCAGGCGGGCGCGGCGAGCGGCTTCCACTCCCAGCCGTGCAGCCACGCGAAGCGGTGCGTGGGGAAGAGCGCCACGTGTCGGCCGATGCCCTGGGGCAGGTGCTCGAGGTCGGGCATGACGCCCCCGATCGCGCCGATCGTGATCGGCGAGGTCCAGCCGTAGCGGGTGGCGAGTGCGAGGACGCCGGCTGCGCCCGTCACCATCTCGAGGTACTCGTCGTGCACCTCGCCGTGGGGGATCACATCGATGGCTGCGTGCATCGCGATCCCTGCGAGCAGCGCATCGAGCGAGCCGCGCGCGTGCCGACCGACCAACGCGCCGGTCGCGACGTGCGCCAGCTGGATCATCCGACCAGGCCGAGCATCGCGTCGAGGCGTCCGAGCCGCTCGAGTTCGACGAGGTCGTCGAAGCCGCCGATGCCCTCGTCGTCGATGAAGATCTGCGGCACCGTGGAGCGGCCGTCGGCGCGCTTCATCATCTCCATGCGATCGAAGCTCACGTCGATCTCGGTGACCTCCACGCCCTTGGCGGCGAGCAGTCGCTTGGCGCGGATGCAGGATCCGCAGGTGAGGGTCGTGTACATCTCGACGGTGGCCATGTCGGTATCGTGCCACATGGACCGACGGAAGGAACCTTCGTGGCAGCGCAGCAGGTCGATGGGGTCAGCGCCGAGCAGGCTACCGCGGGCCTCGCACGCGTGCGCGCGCGACTTGACGATGCGGTCGCCCGGTCCGGTCGCGATGCCGGCGACGTGCACGTGGTCGCCGCCACCAAGTACGTCGACGCCGACGGCTGCCGATCCCTCATCGAAGCAGGGATCACCGACCTGGCCGAGAGCCGACTCGATTCGCTGGTCGCCAAGCAGGATGCCGGGGTCGGGGCGACCGGCGTCTCGTGGCACTTCATCGGTCGCCTCCAGTCGCGCCAGGCGCGCGACGCGGCGACGCGCGCCTCGATGGTCCACACGCTCTGCACCGCGAGCGCCGCAGCGCGCCTCGCCGATCTCGATCCCGCCGAGCTCCCCGAACTGCTGGTCCAGGTCAACGTCGCGGGCGACCCGGCGAAGGACGGCCTCGCCCCCGACGACGTGGAACGCTTCCTGCTGTCGCTGCCGCCGGCGCTCGAGGTGCGCGGCTTCATGGCCATGCCCGCATTCGCCGAGGATTCCGAGGGCTCGCGGCCCGCATTCGCCGGCCTGCGCGAGCTGCGCGACACGCTCGCGCCCCTGGTCGCAGGACGCCACCGGCTCGAACACCTGAGCATCGGCACGAGCCAGGACTGGGAGGTCGCCGTGGAGGAGGGGGCGACCCACGTCCGACTCGGCAGGATACTGTACGCCCACGGGGAATAGAGGGCACCATGGGCGCACGTGATTACTGGGATCGGATGCTCGTCTACTTCGGCATCGCCGAAGAGGCGTACGACGACGAGGGCGAGGACTGGGTCGAGGAACAGCCGGCGACTCGCTCCTCGCGCCGCAGTGCTCGCGCCAGCGCCCGCTCCGTCGACGAGTACGAGGAGCCCGCGCCCGCACCGCGTCGCGCACCGCC
>JAOPYU010000086.1 GCA_025964455.1 Thermoleophilia bacterium
CCCACTCCGGGCGGAGCGCGTCGATGCGGTCGGGGACGTCGCCCGACTGGTCCTCATACGGACGGCGCAGGACCTCGTGGATGGCGGCCAGCTCGGAGGGGTCCCCCGCTTCGGCGGCGTCGATCGCCAGCTGCGCGACCCAGTTGCGCAGCACGTAGCGCGGGTTGACGGCGTCCATCCGTACGCGGCGAGCGTCGTCGTCGAGTCCGCTGTCGCGGGCGCGGCGTGCCCAGTCGCGCAGCCACGCGACCCATGCGCCGCGCAGCTCGCCCTCGACGAGGTCTGCCCGGTACCAGGTGCCGTCGAGCGGCGCGAGCAGGTCATCGTCGCTCGCGTCGAGCGCGGTCGGCACGTCGGCGAGCTGCCGGTGCCAGCGCACGTGGTCGGCCTCACTGCGCACCAGCAGGTCGACGAGGGACGTGAACCGCTCCTCGTCACCGTCGCGCCACTCGCCCCAGCCGAGGCGCTCGGCGACCATGGCGTGGAAGCGCTCCTCGTAGCGGGCCCCCCACGCGTCGAGGGTCACCTGCAGCGGTTCCGGATCGCGTGTCAGCTGCGTGAGCGCGTTGGCCAGCTGCAGCAGGTTCCAGAGCGCGATCTTCGCCTGGTCGCCGTACCGGTAGCGGCGCATCTGCGCGTCGGTGGTGTTCGGCGTCCAGCCGGGGTCGAAGTTCTCCAGCCACCCATAGGGTCCGAAGTCGATCGTCAGCCCGAGGATCGACAGGTTGTCGGTGTTCATGACGCCGTGCACGAACCCGACGCGCATCCAGTCGACGATGAGCGCGGCCGTGCGCTCGGCGACCTCGGCGAAGAACGCAGGGACGGCCGCGACCACGTCGCCCCCGGCCTCCTCGAGCAGGGCCGGGAAGTGCTCCTCGAGCACGTGCTCGACGAGGGTGCCGAGCAGCTCCCGGTCGTTGCGCGACGCCGGCAGCTCGAAGCTCCCGAAGCGCACGAACGAGGGTGACACTCGGCAGGTGACTGCACCCGGCTCGGCGGCGGGGTGTCCGTCGTAGAGCATGTCGCGAACGACCTCGTCGCCCGTCAGCACGAGCGAGAGCGCGCGCGTCGTGGGGATGCCGAGGTGGTGCATGGCCTCGCTGCACAGGTACTCGCGCAGCGAGGAGCGCAGGACGGCTCGACCATCGGCGAAGCGCGAGTACGGCGTGCGCCCTGCGCCCTTCAGCTGCAGGACCTGGCGTCCGCCATCGCGGTCGCGCACGGTGCCGAGCACCATCGCTCGACCATCTCCGAGCTGGCCCGCCCAGTGACCGAACTGGTGCCCGCCGTATGCCATGGCGTACGGGTGCGCCCCCTCCGGCATACGGGCGCCGGAGAAGACAGCCGCGAAGTCGGCGGATTCGCAGGTGGTCTCATCGAGCCCGAGCAGGTCGGCGACCTCGCGCGACCAACCGAGGGTCGCCGGCGCGCTCGCCGGGCTTGGCTCGACCCACGAGAACCCGGCGCCGGTGACGGTGCGCGAGCCGGGGTCCGTGCTCGGGTCGGCTGGCAGGTCGCGGGCGTAGGCCTCGTCCCAGTGCAGCTGGTCGAGGCGGCGGTTCGTGTCGGGTTGAGACATCACGCAGGCATCGTAGCCTGCCCCGCAAGTGTGGCTGCCGCTGATGAGGTGCGCGCCTGTCCCCCTCAGGGTAGGCGCCGCCCATGGGACAACGCGTCATAGGCATCTTGTTCTTCGTCATCGGCGTCGGCCTGCTCGTGGGGGCCTGGATCCCGACCCGTTCGACGCTCGAGCTGCGACGCGTCGGCGACCGCGTGTCCGGCCAGGTCGTCGCCATCGCGACGCACCGGGATTCCGACGGCACGACGTACGCGCCGATCTACGCCTACGAGGTCGATGGTGCCCCCTACCGCCATCAGGCCGACGTGAGCAGCTCCTCGCGCCCGGAGGTGGGCGAGGAGGCGACGCTCCTGGTCGATCCCGACGACCCGACCCGGGTGAAGCCCGCCACCTTCATGGGCCAGTGGTTCCTCACCGCACTGCTCGGCGGGATGGGCGCGACCTTTGCCATCATCGGTCTCTTCAGCGCCGTGTACGCGGGCCGCTCCTCCGGGAGCGAGAGCCCGCCCGCCGACGAGCTCCCCCCGCTCGGCGCGCCGGATGCCGGCGCTCGGACCTCGGGGCCGTTCGCCCCGGCCGACGACGCCGCCCCGGTCGTCCCCTCGGCGCCACCCGCGCTCCCGGCCGAACCGCCCTCGGGCAACACCGGCCCGTTCCTCTAGCCCGATCCCGCGCGCACGATGACCGGGTTGGTGCCCGGTGCGGGAACAATTCCGGTCTTCGTTCCCCGGCTCGCATCGCTGACCTGGCGCGACGATCAGCCGACGCGGTGACGGTTGCACGGAGAGCGCGGTACACCACCGTCGCATAGCGACACCCTTGTGCCGCGCTCCCCCGCGCGCTCCCTCGCGCGCTCCCCCACGACACCCCCGCGCGACCCCGAAGACACGAGGGGCCCCGGCGCGTTGCCGGGGCCCCTCGGTGCATGGATGTCAGTCTGGGACCGACCGGGATGTCAGAGCCCGAACGGGTTGTCGAGGTCCGGGTTCGGCACGGAGACGCCGACGCGGTCGTCGTCGCTCGTGCCGAGGTCCAGACCGGACAGGAACTGCTCGGCCTCGTAGAACGTCCTCGGGCGCTCGGCAGGACCGAACTTGAGGTCCTGGTAGCGGCTCAGGCCGGTCGCAGCCGGTATGAGCTTGCCGATGATGACGTTCTCCTTCAGGCCGACCAGGTTGTCCTGGCGTCCCTCGAGCGCTGCATCCGTGAGCACCTTGGTGGTCTCCTGGAAGGAGGCCGCCGACAGGAAGGAGTCCGTCGCGAGCGACGCCTTCGTGATGCCGAGGATGACGGGCTCGAAGTCGATCTCGTCCTTGGTCTTGAGCTTGGCGAGGCGCTTGTTCTCCTTGAGCACCTTGTGACCGTCCGCGAGCTCGCCCGGGAGGTAGTCACTGCCGCCCACGTTGAGCACGCGGACCTTCTTGAGCATCTGGCGCACGATCAGCTCGATGTGCTTGTCGTGGATCTCCACTCCCTGTGACGTGTAGACCCGCTGCACTTCACCGACGAGGTACAGCGAGACCTCGTAGGCGCCGCGCAGTCGCAGCACGTCGGCCGGGTTCTGGGAGCCCTCGGTCAGCGGCGACCCGATGGTGATCTCCTCGCCCTCGGCGACGATGATGCGTCGACCGCGCTCGATCTCGATCGCCCAGGTGTCCTCGTCGTTCCAGGCCTTGGGGGCCTTCTTCGGAACCACCGTCACCCGGGTGCCACGCTCGAGCGGCTCGAGCTTGACGACACCGCCGGCCTTGTAGCCCTCGACCAGCTCGTCCTCGGGGTCGAACAGCTCGGCTGCACCCTTCGGATTTCGCGCCTCGAAGATCTCGACCACTCGGGGGAGACCCGTCGTGATGTCGCCACCCGCGACGCCGCCCGTATGGAAGGTACGCATCGTGAGCTGCGTGCCCGGCTCACCGATCGACTGTGCCGCGATGATGCCCGCGACGTCGCCGAGCTCGGCCAGTCGGCCATCCGCCAGCGAGCGTCCGTAGCACGCCATGCACATGCCGTGCGTGGCCTCGCAGTACAGGACCGATCGCAGCGTGGCGGTCAGCGGCGCCTTCGGCACCTTGCCCGCCCAGCTCTCGCCGACCCGGCGCACTGCCTTCGGGACGAGCTCCTCGCCGATGTCCAGGACGACCTCGCCGTTCCTGTCGACGAGCGGCTCCGCGACCACGCGACCGAGCGCGTTGACGTTCTGGTCGGTCATCGCCTCGTCGTTGAACAGCGGCAGCGTCACGTAGTTCGTCGTGCCGCAGTCGCGCGTTCGGACGATGACGTCCTGCGCGACATCGACCAGGCGACGCGTGAGGTAGCCCGAGTCCGCCGTTCGCAGCGCGGTGTCGGCCAGTCCCTTTCGCGCACCATGGGTGCTGAAGAAGAACTCGAGGACCGACAGGCCTTCCATGAAGTTGGAGCGGATCGGCTGATCGATCGTCTCGCCCTTCGGATTTGCCATCAGGCCGCGCATGCCGGCGAGCTGCGAGAGCTGCTTCGCCGAACCTCGCGCACCCGAATCCGCCATCATGAAGATGGGGTTCTCGGGCTCGAGCGCGAGCACCTCGGCCATGGCGTCGCCGACCTCTTCGGTGCACGTCTCCCACAGCGAGACGACGCGATCCTTGCGCTCGCCCTCCGTGATGAGGCCACGCTCGTACTGCTTGCGGATCAGCTCCGTCTTCTCGTTGTAGCCACCGATGATCTCCCACTTGTTCTCGGGGATCACGATGTCGTTCTTGGAGACGGTGCCACCGGACTTCTCGGCGAACTCGAAGCCGAGGTCCTTGATCGTGTCGAGCAGCATCGCGACGATGCTCGTGCCCCACTGGTCGATCAGGTGGTTGACGTAGAGCGTGATCTGCTTCTTGGTCAGCGTCTCGTTCATGAAGGCGTGGTCGGCCGTGTCGAACACGTCGAGCACCTCACCGAGCTGGCGCTCGATGCCGTCATGGAAGATGAGGCGGCCGGCGGTCGTGACGACCCACTCCGTCCACGTCTCCTTGTCACGCTGTCGCTTGAGGCGGAACGCGATCGTGTCGCGCAGCTTGATCTGCTTGTTCTCGAGCGCGTGCTGCACTTCCTCGGCGGTGCCGAAGCGCGGCGGAAGGGTGTCGCCCTTCTTGTCGGCCTTGCGCAGCTCCTCGAGCGGCTTGCCGACGCGGTCGTCGCCCGACCACGTCAGGTAGTAGAGGCCGAGCACCATGTCCTGGGACGGGACGGCGAGCGGGTTGCCGTGCGCCGGGCTCAGGATGTTGTGCGCCGACAGCATGAGGATGCGGGCCTCGGCCTGCGCCTCCGCGCTGAGCGGCAGGTGGA
>JAOPYU010000093.1 GCA_025964455.1 Thermoleophilia bacterium
ACGTTCGTCGGCGGCGGCTCGGGATCCGGGACGGGTTCGACGGGGCGTCGCTCCGCGGCGGTCGAGAGGACGATCATCGTCCGCGTGCGCTCGATGCGTGCGATCGAGCGGATGTTCCACACGAGCCGCTCGAGGGCGACCGTGCTCTGCGCGCGCACCTTGAGCAGGAAGCTCTCGTCGCCGGCGACCGAGTGGCACTCCTCCACACCCTGCAGCGAGATCAGTCGGTCACGCGCATCCATGTACGTGGCGCCGCCACGCTCGCTGACCGCGACGTAGGCGGTGACCTCGGCACCGACCGCTCGCGGATTCACGAGTGCCTGGTAGCCCATGATCACGCCGCGCTGCTCGAGCTTGCGGACGCGGTCGTGCGCGCTGGCGGTCGAGATGCCTGCGGCCTCCGCGAGTCGTGCGTAGGTGGCCCGACCATCCGTCTGGAGCAGACCGAGGATCTTCCAGTCCGCATCGTCGAGCTTGATCGGCTTGTCCTTCGCGGACTTGGTAGTCGTTGCGCGCGCCATATCCGCCGATCCTACACGCATGCAGGCCGCGCGCCCGGTGGAGCCCCCTCCGCTTTTGGTACGGTGTCGACCAGTGGATCGCTGCGGAATGCAGTTTCCACCCCGTGCGGCGGGGGTACCCGCGCTCAGGCCACCTGCTCTGAAAGGCACCGCATGCTCGTTCGCCAGATCCTCGAGGAGACCGAAGCGTTTCCGACCATCGTGACGGACGTGACCGTCCGCGCGGCCGCCGACGTCATGCGCACCCACGATGTCCGTGCCGTGCCTGTCGTCGAGGGCGACAAGCTCGTCGGCATCGTCACCGACTGGGACATCGTCGACGCCTTCGCCGCAGAGGGCGACTCGCTCGCCGATCGGCCCGTCTCGGCGATCATGACGAGCACGAACCTGCACACGATCGGCTGCGACGAGACCGCGGGCGACGCGACCGGCAAGCTGCAGGCCTACCGCGTGCACCACCTGCCGGTGCTCGACGGCGAGCGCTACGTCGGCATGCTCTGCCTCGGGCTCGAGTGGAGCGAGAGCAGCATGCTCACCCCGCCCGTGCGCCCCGTGCTCACCGCGCGCCGCCCCTGATCCCGCACACGCGCCTGCGTGAACCGGGACGCGTCGATCGGCTGATCATCCACATGCACCCACCGTTCGTCCTTCGCCGGCTCGGAACGTCCGTCGCGCTCGTCGCGGCGAGCGCGTGCGCCTTCGCGCCGTCTGCGCCCGCCAAGGCCGAGCTCACGATCTCGCCGCCGATCATCGAGCGCACCGCTGACGCGGGCGATGACTTCATCGAGCAGATCAGCGCCGGGGCGGGCGCGGACCAGGACATCGTCGTCGAGCTGGTCCACGCGGACTTCGGCTTCGATGACGCCTCCTACGACATCCGCCTCATCAACGACGACGCGGCGGAGACGACGGCCTTCAGCACGCGCAACTGGTTCTCGCTGCCGAAGCGGACCTACCGGATCAAGGCAGGCACGACGATGTCGCTCCCGCTGCGCATCAAGGTCCCTCGCAACACTCCCGGCGGGACGTACCTCGGCGCTGCGCTGCTGCGTGTGCAGCCGGGCAAGGCGGCCGAAGGCAGCCAGGTGCAGGCCGTGCCGCAGTCGGGGCCGCTGCTCTTCATCAAGGTCTCCGGCGGCGACCCGCCGAAGGCTCGGCTGGCCCGCTTCGATGTCCCGAGGTACGTGTCGGGCGGCCCGATCACGCCGAAGCTCCGGGTCGAGAACACCGGCGACGACTTCTTCCGCTACGAGGGCACGGTCAAGCTGAGCGGGCCCGGCAAGGACCGCACGCTCAAGATCGCCCGCCAGTACGTCGTGCCCGGCCAGCCGCGCGACGTGCGGACCACCGCGGACAAGAAGCGGCGCCAGGGCGAGCTGCGCCTCGGCAGCGATGGCCTCGGGTTCGGTCGGTACGAGGTCACCACGCGCCTGCGCGTGGAGCCGACGGGAAAGACGCTCGTCGCATCGAGGACCTTCTGGGTGATCCCGACGTGGGTCCGCATCGTCGCTGTCGCCATCGCGATCGTGTTCGCCGCATCGCTCGCGCTGCTGGTGCGCTGGTGGCTCGAGCGACGCCGGCTCCGCCCGTTCCTGGAAGAGGAACTCGCATCAGGCGAGGACGAGGACGCGCCGGAAGCGGGCGATGGGGACGACCTGCTCGACGACCGCGATGACGAGTCCTACGAGGACGAGCCCTCGGACGATCAGTAGGACGCGCCGAACGCAGCTGCGTCGTCGTCCTCGGTGACCTCGCCGTCCTTGCGCCGCCGGCGCAGGAACAGGAAGTACATGATGAACAGGGCGATCCCCACGAGCGGCAGCAGCATGCTCGTCCAGGAGCCGGCCCACTCCGTCGGAAGCTCGCCGTGCGCGGACGTGTTCTCGTCTTCGCCGAGCAGGTCGAGCGACTTCTTCTGCAGTCCTGACTTGAGCCCGCCGCCACCTGATGTGGAGCCGCCGTTGCCGACGGTGGTGCCCTCGGTCTCGTCCACGATGCACTGACCGGAGCCGCCCGGCAGCGCGGTCGTGCACTCGCCGACGACCTTGGTGATGGTCGTGCCCGTCCACGGATCGGTCACGGTGATCGTCGGCTTCGGCTTGGTGTGGGTCGTGCCCTTGTTGATGTACTCGGTGACGGTTCGTGTGGGGCCGACCTCGGTGATCTCGGTGATCACGATGTCCGGCGGCGGCGCGCCGCCCGCATTCATGAGGAACAGCACCGCAGCGCGGCTCTGGGCGACGATCTCGCCCGCCTCGCGCGATGCTCCCGAGACGATGAGCGCGACGTAGTGCCCGCCCGTGGAGCCTGCGGGGGTGGAGAGCTTCGCCGTGACCGTGCGGGTCTGGCCGGCGGGGATCGTCACCGAATCGGGCGCGGTCAGCCAGTCGTAGCCGGAGATGTCGCTGCGGAACTCGCCGCCGAGCAGCACGGGCGTGGCCGCCGGCTCGTCCTTGTCACCCTGGAAGTCCTCCTTGGAGAACGTGTAGGTGACGGCGACGTCGTCGGTGTTGGTGATCGTGATCGGGTGCGAGGAGGACTGGCCGGGCGGCGTCTCCACGTCGATGCGCATCGGCGAGATGCCGAAGCCTTCCGCATCGTCGGCCGCAGCGGCCATCGCGGACGGCACGCACCAGAGCACGGCGATCGCCATCAGGGCGGCGAGGCGCAGCATGCGAACCGGGATGTGGGTGCGAGCGAGGGTCACGTGGGGGTTGTCCTACAGGTTGGCGACCGCGGTGGCGCGAATGTTCGCGGTGGGCCGAGCATCGGTCTGGAGCGCGGTGCCGAACTCGGCGCGAAGCCGGATCGTCGTGCGCGTGATGGGAATCGGATTGGAGCGACGCCCGACCTCGATGGCGCGCTTGCCCTCGAAGCCGCGCCACTTCTTGCCGTCGTCGAAGCGTGCGAGCGAGAGTCCGCCCAGGACACTGAAGCCGAACCGGCGATCGGAGCCGCCGACGTTCCAGTCGCTCGGCGTATCACCGTAATCGGGGACGTCGACCCCGTTCTTCGCGTCGCGCATCGCCGGCTTGCGGTCGGTGGAGATGACCAGCTTGAGACCGTCGCGCCCCGTCGTGAAGGTGTCCCACTGGATCGCGCCGTCGACGCGTCCGGAGCGTCCGCGCTCGAAGGTGCCGTTGATCGGGTTGGAGATCATCCCGCCCTGGCCGACCTTCTCGTCGATGACGCCGCCACCCTCGGTGACCGAATCCGCAGCGTGCACGGCGGGCAGGAAGGGGACCGCGATGCACGCCAAGCAGACCGCGGTAACGGCGAGGTCGAGCAAGCGTGAGCGCAGGCGCCGAGGAACCATGCCGTTCCTATCGGCACCGAACGGCCCCGCCTTTATCCCGCGCGTGAGTCGTCGTGCTCACCTGCAGCCTCGGGCAGGCCTTCGCGGTAGTCGCGCCAGGCTGCGCGGCGTCGCCGCACGCGCCACGTGACGAGCGCGATCGCTGCGGCCACGAGTACGAGCAACCACCACGGCAGCACGAACAGACTCGGCGCCGTGGCGTGGATCGCGCCCCCTGTCTCGCGCGCGATGGTCACCTTGGCGACGTGCCGATCAGGGGCCTCGCGCAGCTCGTCGCGCACCCGCAACGTGCGGCGCTCGCCCGGGAGCAGGATGCCGGGGCGGAGTTCATGCCGACGCGGGCCGGAGACGAGGCCGTCGATGTTCAGGCGACCGGCGAACACCTCGTGGACGTCGCCCTCGTTGCGCAGCTCGACGACCCAGGTGGCACGACCGCCACCCCAGCGGAAGCCATCGTCCGGGCGCACCCGCACGCGCAGGTCGCGCTCGGAGTCCCCCGCGACCGAGATGAGGATCGGCACCGGGACCTCGATCTCGCCCTGCACCTGCTGGTCACCGCGCGGGTCGCGGCCGGTGAACATGACCGCTGCGTAGTGGCCGCCGGCGCCGGCCTCGGAGGGGACGCGGATCGACACGCGCACGCGCGCCTGCTCGCCCGCGGGCAGGCGCAGCACGCCGTCTGTGGCCGTCCCGGCGGCGAGCCGCGGCTCGACCCAGGATCCCGCGCCCCGTGGCGCCTCGCCGAGCGGCAGGTACTCGAATGCGGTGCTCGCGCCCGGCCCCGCGGCCATGTCGAACATCTCGGCGGTCAGCGCCGCGGCAGCCCGCGTCTGGTTCTTGACGAGCACCGTGCGCGTGACGCGCTCACCGGGGCGTGCATCCACGAAGACGAATGCAGGCTCGAAGGTGATGGCCTCGTTCGGATCGCCCGCGGCTGCGGCGAGCGCCGACGGGGTCCAGGTGGCCAGGGTCAGCGCCACCAGCACGGCGGCGCAGGAGAGGCGAGCTAGGCGAGCGGGTGCGCGGACAGCACGAAGTTCGCGCGGTAGGAACCCTCGACCTGCGTGCCGCCCGACGGAATCATCGCGCGAAGGTGCAGGGCCATCGTGTACTGGCCGGCGCCGCCCGCCGTCGAGTAGACCGGGTACGGCGTGCGGGTGAAGCCACGCCACTCGCGAGCCCGTGACGTGCCCCACTTGTCCGCCTCGAGGGGTGCGGTCGCGTTCGATTCGACGCTCACCGAGTAGCCGAAGATGCCCTTCTCGTACCCGGCGTCGTTCCACGGGCACGGGCAGCCGGAGGCGCGGTAGTCGAGGAACGAGGACTTGGCGCCCTTGCCGTCGACCGAGTTGCTGCCGCGGAGCGCAGGATCCGTCGTCGAGCGAATCTTGACCTCGTAGCCGTTGGCCCAGTTGGTCGTCATGCGCCAGCCGTCGCTGGTGATGTCGCGAGACTGGCCGGGCAGCCACGCGTTGGGAAGTCGCACGTTCGTGTCGCCGGCCTGCCATCCGGGGGTGACCGATGTCGAGACCGGCACCTCGACCTCGATGCGGGTGTCGCTGGTCAGGGGGCCCGTCGCGCCGGTCGCCATGGGCGACATGATCCAGATCGCGATCGCCGCGAGCACCAGCACGCCGCCGGCGAGCAGCGGGTCGAACCGGTTCGGCTTCGGCTTGAGGACGCGAACGATCGTCTGTGGGGGCCTCGTCACGAGGAGAGGTATCGGCAGCTGGTGGATCGGTCTTGAATGTGGCGTCGTGCGGCCCTCGCGCACGTTGGCGCGCGTGCGGCTGTCGTTGCGCCGGAAGTTGAGGGACGAGTGGATCCACCACCCCGATGTCCTACCCGGCGCCAAACCTCTTTGCAGATCGAACGGCTCTCCCGGCAGGTGAGGAAATACTTCAAGTTCACGGAGATTCGATCCGATACCCCCTGCATGCCTGCCCGTGGACATGGTGAGGGGGACCGCTCCGGCGATGCCCTCCTGCGCGCCGTCAGCCGCGCGACGAGCGCCGCGACGGCTGTCCTCGACCCGTCCGTGGTGCCGGCGAACGCCGCAGACGCGCTCGTCCGTTACCTGGGCGCCCAACGCGCCGACGTGTGGCGCTTCGACGGACGCCGCCCCGTGCACCTGGCCTCGGCCGGATCTGGTGGCGAGGCGCCGAGCTCGATGCCGGCATCACTGGTACGCGTGGCGCGCGGCGGCCTGGCACAGAGCGTCACCGTCGACGAACTCGGCAACGGGGTCGGCGCGGAGTGGCGTCGCCTCTGCTTCTCCATCGACGCGCAGGAAGTCAGCATCCACGCCCTCGTCGTCGGCGAGCGCACGCTCGGCGCGATCACGGTCGTGTCACGACTGACACCGACCGAGCACGAGCTCGAGGCGATCACCATCTTCGCCCAGCAGGTCGCCGCCTCGCTCGAGAAGGCCGAACTGCATCGTGCGGCGCAGGACGCCGCGATGTTCATGCGCATCCAGAACCGCGTGCTCGCGGAGCTCACCGACGAGCGCGACGTGCCGTCCCTCCGTGCCGCGGTCGAGCAGCTCGTCTGCGACCTGATCGGCGATGCGGCCGTCGCCGTCCTGCCCGTCGATTCGATCGGCCGCCTCACCGTGCCGCTGCTGACGCCGCCGAGCGACGGAACGCTCCGCGTCGCGAGCGATCCCGAAGTCGACATCGTCTCCCCCGCGATGGACCGCCGGACCCCGATCCGCCTCCAGCGCCCGTCCCTGCGCAGCTGTGCCGCGCTCGGTCTCGGTGCGATCGCCGGCCAGGAGAACCTCGACGACACCGCGCTGTGGGGCATCCAGCTCTGCGCCGGCGAACGTGCGACCGGCGTCCTGCTCCTCGGCCTCCCGACCGACACCTCTGCCGAGGCCGCGCGCTCGGAAGCCCGGATCATCGAGCTGCTCAACGCGCTCGGTCCTGCGGTCTCCATCGCGCTCGAGAACGCGCAGCTGTTCGCACGCGAGCACGTACGCGCCAGCCGCCTCGCAGCGGCCAACACGCTCGCACGCACCGTCACGGGATGCGCCACGCGCGACGACCTGCACGAGGCGGTCGTGTTGGGCATCGGCGCGCTGTTCGGCTACACGCGCGGCGCCATGTACGACCATGAGCTCCGAACCATCTCCGACGCCGGCGCCATGCCCGCGCGCAACTCCGACCGCGAACGCTCGCTCGTGTCAGCCTCGCTGCATCGCCGCCGCGCGAGCCGCGTCGAGCGACATGACCGCACGTGCCACGCGATCCCGCTGGTGAGCGGCGAGCGCATCCACGCGGTGCTCTACGTCGAGCAGCCCGACACGGTGACGCCGGAGCAGGAGAACGACGACCTGCGCCTGCTCGCATCCGTGTGCGAGCACGCTGCCGCCTGCCTGGTCGCGATCGAGGCCACCGAGCGCATCGAGCGCAACTACAAGGACACGATCCAGGCGCTCGTGCACGCACTCGAGGCGCGGGACAAGTACACGGCCGACCACTCCGACGTCGTCGCCGAGTGGGCGCTCGACACCGGCAAGCGCCTCGGCATGGACGAGGACCAGCTCCGCGACCTCGAGCTCGGCGCGATCCTGCACGACATCGGCAAGGTCGCGATTCCCGACGACATCCTCAACAAGCCCGGACGCCTCACCGAGGAGGAGTTCGAGGTCATGAAGTCCCACACGATCGTGGGCGAGCGCATCCTCAAGCCGATCGGCTTCCTCAAGAACGTCGCGCCGATCGTGCGCCACGAGCACGAGCGCTGGGACGGCCGCGGCTACCCGGATGGCATCAGCGGCGAGCAGATCCCGCTCGCCAGCCGCATCATCTTCGTCTGCGACGCCTACCACGCGATCACGAGCGACCGCCCCTATCGCGCCGGTCAGCCGCACGCGTTCGCGCGCCGCATCCTGACCGAGAACGCCGGCACCCAGTTCGATCCGGCGGTCGTCGCCGTGTTCATGGACGTGATCGACCACTACTGCATCGAGAACGGCATCGCGGACGAATCCGACGACCAGGGCGTGGAGATCGTCAACCCGCTCGGTGCCACGGCCGACGCCGCAGCCGCGTCCGCCGACGAGGACGCCGCAGCCGCCTGATCAGCCCTGTGGGCCGCCGCCGCCCGTCCGGCGCGAGTCGGCGCCCGGGATGAGGTCCATGTCCGACTCGGAGACGGCGTCGTCGCTCGTCGTCGCCTCGAGGCCCGACACGTCGCCCAGCTGCTCGCCAGCGAGCTCGTCGTCGTTCGCGTCGTCCCTGGACTCGCGCATGATGATGTCGACGTGCACGATGCGCGGACCGTCGGTCTCGACGACCTCCATGCGCACGCCGCCGAGCCGGACGACGTCACCCTCGTGCGGGGCCTGGCCCAACAGGCCGAACACCACGCCCGCGATCGTGTGGTAGTCGTCGTGGGGCAGGTCGAGGCCGAACTGCTCGTTGAGCTCCTCCACCGAGTACTTGCCGTCGACCCGGATGTGCCCTTCGGCGATGCGTTCGAGCGGTCGCTCGGGACGATCGTGCTCGTCGTCGATCTCGCCGACGATCTCCTCGATGAGGTCCTCGAGCGTCACGATGCCCGCGAGCGAGCCGTACTCGTCGACCACGAGCGCCATGTGGATCTTCGAGCGTCGGAAGTCGGCGAGCAGGCGTGCGAGCGACTTGCTCTCGGGCACGACGTGCGCCGGGCGCAGGAGGCTCTCCACGCGCACGTGCTCCTTGCCCTGCTGCTCGGCGGCGGTGAACAGGTCGCGGATGTGCAGGATCCCGGCGACGTCGTCCATCGAGCCACGGTACATCGGATAGCGCGTGAACGGCTGGCTGGCGACTGCCGACAGCAGCTCCGCCGGGGGCATGTCGACCGGGAACGCGACCACGTCGGGACGCGGCACCATGACCTGCGCGACGTCGGTGTCGGCGAAGTCGAAGACGTTGTAGAGCATCTCCTGCTCGCTGTCCTCGAGCACGCCACCCTTGGAGGACTGCGACACGAGCATCTTGAGCTCCTCCTCCGAGTGGATGAGGTGCATCCCGGGCGCGGGCTCGATTCGCAGCATGCGCAGCACCGCGTCGGCGCTGCCGTTGAACACCCAGATGAGCGGCGTGAACAGGCGACGCAGGAACGAGATGATCGGGATCGCGAAGAGCGAGATCTTCTCCGCCTTCTGCAGCGCCATGTTCTTCGGCGCGACCTCGCCGAGCACGACGTGGAAGTACGTGAGGATCGTCAGCGTGATGATGAACGAGATGACGTGCAGCCACGCCTCCGGCAGGAAGCCGAGCGACGGCTCGATGAGCACCGCGATCGCCGGCTCGCCCAGGAAACCGATGCTGAGCGAGCAGATCGTGATGCCGACCTGCGCGGTCGAGACGTACTGGTTGATGTCGTCGAGCGCCGCCTTGACCATGCCTGCGCGACGCGACCCCTCGTCGACGAGTTCCTGGATGCGCGTGCGGCGGACGCTCACGAGGGCGAACTCGGCCGCGACGAAGAATCCGTTCAGCGCGATCAGCACGACCACGGCCGCGAGCGAGAGCGGAGAGAAGCCGTCAGGCATCCGATGCTCCCTTGCAACGCGTGCTGCGCGAGGGCCGGCTGCTGACGACGGTCGCACCCGAAGGCGCGGTTGATGTACTCGACGGTTCTTCGTCCATGTGGCGTTCAGGCTCAGGATAGCAGTGAAATCCACGAATGCGAAGCACTGCGCTGACCGGCCCTGAATGTCCTGCTGGTACCCGGCGCGGCGCCGATGCAAGCGCAGGGTGGCGCGGTCGCGCACGCAAACCTGCGGAAATGCCCGCGTCGGGCCGCTTCCAGCCGCTGGTATATTCGTCGCGCGGTCGCGCGCGAGGCGCGACGGTGCAACCCCGGGAGGCGTTTCCATGGCCATCGAGCAGCGACCGATCCGCGACACCGGCGTGTCCGTGTCGGAGATCGGCTTCGGCGTCTGGACCGTGGCCGCAGGCTGGTGGGGGTCGTTCACACGCGACGAGGCGGCCGCGCTCATCCGCGAGGCCTACGAACTGGGGATCACGTTCTTCAACACGTCGAACGCCTACGGCGAGGACGGCTACGGCGAGGTGCTCGTTCGCGAGGCGCTGTCGGACGTGCTCGACGAGGTGACGATCGCCACGACGTTCGGCTACGACCTCGATGCGGAGCGTGCGCCCGGCAAGTCAGGCCAGGCCGAGCGCCCGCACGACTGGTCGAAGGACAACGTCATGCGATCGCTCGAGCGGAGCCTGGCGCACCTCGGCACGGAATCGATCGACGTGTGGCAGCTGCACAACCCGCGCATGGACGCGATGCACGACGATGCGCTCTGGGAACTGCTCGGCGAGCTTCGCAGCCAGGGGGTCGTGAAGTCGTTCGGCCCGTCGATCGGACCCGCCATCGGCTGGAAGGACGAGGGGCTCTACGCGCTCGAGCACCGCGACATCGACTTCTTCCACCACATCTACAACATGCTCGAGCAGGAGCCCGGACGCGCGTTCAACGAGGCTGCTGGCCGGCGCGACATCCCGATGCTCGTACGGGTGCCGCACTCCTCCGGGCTGCTCGAGGACCAGTACACGCTCGAGACGCGCTTCGAGGCGAACGACCACCGTTCACACCGGCGCACGACGTGGCTCGTGGAAGGCCTGCAGAAGATCGAGGCCCTGCGCTTCCTCGTCGAGGACCGCGAAGGCGCGACGATGGGCCAGGTCGCGCTCAAGTGGCTGCTCGCCGATCCACAGAACGCGAGCATCCAGCCGAACATCCTCACGCGCGAGCAGCTGCGCGAGTTCGCGGCAGCTCCCGACATCGAGGACCTCGACGCGGACGAGCTCGGCGAGATCGAGACGCTCTTCAACCTGCACTTCGGCGTCGAGCCGAGCGACGACAAGGGCGAGCGCCTCATCAAGGCGTAACGCGTCGGGTCGGGGAGCAGGTGCGCCGGCGCGGGCGTCGAAGCACCGAGCATGGAATTCCGCCTCGATCGCTTCTCCGTCCTCAAGCTCGGCCTGTTCGCCGGGGTCGCCTACGCGCTGATGTCGCTGGTCATCCTCGTGCCGATGCTGCTCATCGTCGCCGCGGCCGGCGACTCGATCGACAACAGCGAGACCGGTTCGTTCTTCATCGGCGGCGGCGCGGCGATCATCATCATGCCGATCCTGTACGGGATCATGGGCTTCATCGGCGGGGTGATCAGCGCACTCGTGTACAACGTCATCGCCAAGCTCATGGGTGGCGTGCAGTTCACGATGACCCAGGTCGACACACCTCGCGCGACGCCGCTCGGCATTCCCGGCGCCATGCCGCCCGCCAACCCGATCTCGTAGTCGCCAGCGCGCACTCGGCGCGGCTCGACCCTGCCGCACCGAACAGGTGCGCTGGGTACGATCTCCGCCATGCACCTCGCCGCCGTCAAGCCCGCGACGCCGCCGCTGCCGAACCCGGCGCAGGCCACGCCACCGACCGGCCCGGTGCTCGCGGAGTTCAACTACGTGATCCGCGGACCGCAGGCGATGCCACGGATGGGACACGTCGAGGCACGGGCCTGGCCGACCGCCCCCGTTGCCGGAGGCACCTCGTTCGAGGACGCCCTCACGGCCGCGAAGGCGATCGCCTCGACCCCGCGCTACGACGGCATCCACGGCCTGCCGATCCAGCAGGCGCAGGGCGTGCTCGAGGCGGCGAACGGGACCTACCTGATCGTTCCGCTCGGCGGCTTCCATCGCGAAAAGAACGGTCCCCTCTTCGTCGA
>JAOPYU010000099.1 GCA_025964455.1 Thermoleophilia bacterium
CGAAGTTGGTCTTGCCGCAGGCCGACGGGAAAGCCGCCGCCACGTGGTACTTCTTGCCCTCGGGATTGGTCACGCCCAGGATCAGCATGTGCTCGGCCAGCCAGCCTTCCTCGCGGCCCATCAGCGAGGCGATGCGCAGGGCGAAGCACTTCTTGCCCAGCAGCGCGTTGCCGCCGTAGCCGGAGCCGTACGACCAGATCTCCCGCGTCTCGGGGTAGTGGACGATGTACTTGGTCTTGTTGCAGGGCCAGCTGGAGCTCTTCTCGCCGGCTTGCAGCGGAACGCCGACGGTGTGAACGCACGGCACGAAGTCGCCGTCGACGCCCAGCACGTCGTACACGGCCTTGCCCATGCGGGTCATGATCTTCATGTTCACCGCCACGTAGGCGCTGTCCGAGACCTCGACGCCGACGTGCGCGATGGGCGAGCCCAGCGGGCCCATCGAGAACGGCACGACGTACATCGTGCGGCCCTTCATGCAGCCCGCGAACAGCTCGTCCATCGTCTCGCGCATCTCGCGCGGGTCACGCCAGTTGTTGGTGGGGCCGGCGTCGCGCTCGTCCTCGGAGCAGATGTAGGTCTGCTTCTCCACGCGGGCCACGTCGCCCGGATCGGACAGGGCGAGGTAGCTGTTCGGGCGCTTCGCCTCGTCGAGCTTGCGGAAGGTGCCGGCGGCGACCAGCTGGTCGCACAGCGCCTGGAACTCTGCTTCCGAGCCGTCGCACCAGACGACCTCGTCGGGCCGGGTGAGCTCCGCGACCTGCTCGACCCACGATGCGAGCTTCGCATGGGTCACGGTGCGCGAGGGGTCGGTGGCCATCGAGGCGGTCATGCTCGGTCCTTTGTCGTATGCGGGGGAGACACGCAAGCGACGACAGCGGGCGAGGGGGGCGGGGGGTCACCCACGCCGGTCAGACCATCGGCGCTTGCGAGGGTTCGAGTGTACCCGCTCGGCCGACGGTGCGCGCCGCTGGGGCGCGTACACCAGATGCGGCCACTCAGCCGGGGCTGGACTCCGCAGCGGACGCGGGATCGAACGGCTTCGCATCGCCGGGGCGTGCCGCGCCTGCACGGATGTCGTCGGCGAGCTCGGCCATGGTGCCGGCGGTCTCGGCCGGATCGATGAACGTGTCGCGAGCTGCAGGCTCGGAGCCCGACTCGACGTGCTCGGTGCCGTCGCAGCCCTCGTAGCGGATCTCCGCATCGTGCTGCTCGGTCCAGTCGAGCAGCGTGTAGCGCGGCAGTCCGCGGCGGGTCATGTAGCTGCCGACAGCGACGCGCGCCACGCGCTCAGCGGGCGTGCCCGAGATCTCGACGACCGTGACCGTGAGACCAGGACGGATCGCGCGGTCAGCCTCGATCGGCTCGTTGGGCTCGAGGCGGATCTCCCGCTGCTCGTCCTCGGCGAGCGCGATCCCGACATCGCAGCTGCGCGGGAAGTCCCGCGAGCGCGCGAAGAGGCGTCCCACGGTGACGTCGGTCCCCGTCGAGTTCCTGACGGTGACGACGCCGCCACCCAGCGGCACGCGCCGCAGGATCTCGCTGAATCCGGTTGCGGAGCCACGGAACGTGCCGACCGGGATGGTGTCCGCGACCGAGCCGTCGTCGAGCACGCTCGGGGCCGAGCTCGACACCTCGAGGCCCGCGCCGAACGCTCCCTCGAGCACGACGTCGAACCCGTCGGTCGCGGTGATGAGGCGCGTATCGCCGAAGGTCAGGGTGGCGTCCTGCGTGCTCGTCGAGCGCGTGAGGCCACCGACAGCCCCGCCCATGCCCGGATCGCGCTTGGTCGTCCACGCATCCTCCGGTCCACTCTCGGACGCGGTCTCGGCGCCCAGGATGTTGCCGATGTCACGCGTGTGCAGCACCAGCACGCTGCTGTCGACGTCGAGCGGGACATCGAAGCACTGCACCCCGACCAGGGCCGGGCGGCGGGGCAGGTTCGGATCGGAATCGATGACGAGCACCTCGGGCGGCGAGGTCGGCCCGGTGCGGCGCTTGGCACGGTCGCGGTCGAGCGGGCTGCGCGCCGCGTCGACGTCGGCATCCGTGCAGCGCTCACCGACCTCGGGGTCGTCGGGCTCGCAGGTGTCGGAGGTGATGCGCGCGGCGGCGGACGAGCCTGCCGGCTCGACGGTGCAGCCCTTCACGTCGGTGTTGGGGAGCAGGAGCCCGGCCGGGCGATCCGGGGGCGTGTTCGGGACGGGGCCGTCGCCGGCCTGCTCGACCGGTCGGTGCACGCGGGCGCGGGGCAGGAGCGTCGCCGTCGGGTCGTCGCAGACCTTGGTCGTTCCCGCGCAGTCCGCTTCGTCGGCCGCGGAGTCGGCGCTGGTCGCGTCCCCGGCCCCATCGGTCGCCGACGCATCGCCGGCATCGGCAGCCGTATCGGTCGGGATCCCGTTCTCGTCGACGGTGCCGGCTGCCCGATCGGCCGTGGCCGTCTCGCGACGCTGGAACCCACGGCCCGGATCGACGACGTCCTCGTCCGCGACGACGCCACCAACGGTGCGCTGGTTGCGGAACAGGCGAACCTGGTAGGTGTCGAGGCCGGGCTGCTCCACATAGTCGAGGCTCGGGTCGCTCGCGAGCGGGCTGCTGGAGAGCACGAGGCTGTCGTAGCCGGTCGTCCGCGCCCCACGCTTGGAGCGTCCATTGCGCTCCTCCGAGATCGCGTCCGCGTCGGCGAATCCATCCCGCACGCGCTCACCGTCGATCACGAAGGCGAGCCACGGATCGCCCGCCGCGATGAGTGCGTCGCCGAACCCGGTGCCGGCCTCGGCCTCGGGCGTGCCGTCAGCCGCGATGGTGGTCGAGGCGAGCTGCTTCGTGACCGGGGCGTGCACCATGCGCGTGCCGGTCGCCGCGGTGGCCGCGAACGACAGGACGACGAACAGCACGACGAGGACCGACGGACCGGTGCCCGCGAACCTGCCGCGGCGGGTGCCGTCCTTCTCCCGCGAATACTCGCGCGCGAGGGCGACGCCCCGGACGGCGAGCGCCGCGAGGAACGGCGACACCGACAGGATCGTGAATTCGAACAGGCGGATGCCCGCGCGCTCGGCGCCGAGCGACGATGCCGCGGCGATCACCGCGGCCGCGACAGCGCCGACGAGCACGCCCAGCTCGCGGCGCTCGTTGCGCACGACCGCGTAGATGGCCGCGATCGCGAGCAGCGCCGGACCGATCAGCCACACCGCGTGCTCGAGCAGCGAGACGGGGCCGCGCACGGAGAGGTCGGAGGCGAGCCATGCGAACGGCCATGACTGGAGCGCATCGCGCACCGAGGTGTGGAGCGGCTGCCAGGCGAGCAGCTCGGCGTCGCCGCCCAGCAGCGGCAGGACCGAGATGATCCCGAGCACGGCCGCGGCAGCCGTCACGCCGAACACGCGCAGCGACGCGACGGGCGAGTCGTGCTGGGACAGGTGCTCATAGGTGTCCGAGCGCAGGAACATCCACGCGACGCCGATGCTGACGAGCGGCAGCAGCGCAACGGGGCCGGCGGTCGCGGCGATTGCGGCGCCGTAGAGGACGGCGAGCGCCCACCATCCGCGGTCGCGGCGCGTGACGAGCAGCGAGAACACCGCACACGTCGTGAAGGGAACGCTGGCGAGCGCGGCACCCTCGCCGTTGGCGAGCGCCAGGAACACCGCCGGCGCGAGCACGCCGAGCGGCACCAGGACGACCAGGCCGAGCCACTTCACGCCGCGCGCGCGAGCGAATCCGAACAACGGCAGCGCGACGAGTGCCGCCAGCATCCCCGTGATCGCCGCGTGCAGCCCGTAGGCGGTCCAGCCGGGGTCGCGCACCTCGCCCGCCTCGGCGCCCTCCTCGTCATCCTCCAGGCCCAGGGCCACGGTGAGCGCCGCGAATTGCTCGAATCCGATCGGGCGCTCGTCGCGAGTGTCGCGCGTGCGCTTCGAGATCCCGAGCTCGGCCGCGGGGCCGTGCGCCGAGGATTCGATGGCTGCGACCTCCTCCACCGGATTGGCCGCGGTGCCGTACCCGAGCGGGCCCTCGCCGGCGGTGCCCACGACGGGGAGCTGCACGAGCGCGACCGCGAACAGCAGCATCAGTGCGGCGCCGATCAGCTCGCGCGAGCGCCACGGGATCTCCCGTCGCCAGATGAACACGATCGACGCCACGGCGGCGACCACGAAGGCGACGCCGACCCACGATTCCCCTGCGTCCACGCCGACTCGGCCGAGCGTCGCGAGCACCAGGAGCGCCGCCGCGATGCCGGTGATCGGCGTGATGGGCAGCGCACGGACGCGCGCACCATCGCCGAGCACCATCCAGTGGAGCACGATCCCAAGTGGCACGAACAGGAGGCCCCACAGCAGGAGCACGGCAAGCGCAAGATCCATCGGTGGCCCTCCTACCCACCTGCGCCCGGCTTGGACCGCACCCCGCTCCACGCCCGGAATTGATCGACCGGTCAATCGGTTCCGTTTCCTCCGGGCAGGGTAATCTCGCTCTCCAGCGTGGAATCCGCGATCAGGGAGGTCGCGGCCGCGCAGGACGCCCGGGAGGGACTCGCACTGACGTCGGTCACCGCCGCATATGCCCCTGCCGACGAGCCCACGCGCCGCCGACGCCGCAGGGCGAGCCTCGCTGCCGGGCCTGCGCCTGCCGTC
>JAOPYU010000175.1 GCA_025964455.1 Thermoleophilia bacterium
ACAATGAGGCAGGGGAGGGAGATGGCAATGACAGCGACCTCACCTTCGCTGCGGTAGCTGGCACGACGTATCGAATCGCCATCGACGGCAAGCTCGGCCGGAACGGCAATTTCTACCTGTACGTCAATCCCGCGCCGCCCAACCCGACGCCGATCAACGATGGCTCTGGCGTCGACATCGATGCGACCTCCATCAGCGCGAGCCTGACCGCGAACTGGATCAACCCGACCGGGTACCCCCTCACCGGACTCAGTTGGTGTGTCGATCGCAGCGACCGGAGCTACTACAGCACCTGTTCGTCCACCGTGGTGACCAGCGGCACGTTGAGTGGACCCCCGAGCAGCCTGTCGGTGCCGGGCCCCTTCGCCGATGGCAAGTACTTCGTGTGCCTGCGGCTCCAGACGGCATTCGTTGCGGCGTCCTATTACAACTGCTCTGACGGCATCACCGTGGACTCGGGTGTTGCTTCCCCGGTCGCAAACGACGGACCGAGTGCAACAGCCGATATCGACTGGCAGACGAGCGGCACCTCCCTGCAGGCGACGTGGTCCGCGATCAACGATACCTCCGGCATCAATCGATACGAGACCTGCTTCTCGACGTCTGCCACGTGCGCGAGCGGCGTGCTGCAGGGCTGGACCAGCCAGGGCACGGCGACGACCCAGAACCTGACGGGGCTCAGCCTCGTTGCCGGCACCACGTATTACGCATGCGTGCGCGTGTATGACAACGCCGGGAACGCGGCGACCAACTGCTCGGACGGCGTTCGCTCCGACAACGCGATCGTTGCCCCGGCAGCCGCCAATGACGGGGCCACTGGCGACGTTGACACGTGGGCGTCCACGACTGACTACACGATGAATTGGTCAGCCGTGGCCGACGCGGGATCGGGGATCGCGCGATACGAGTACTGCCTCTCCACGGCGACCGGGTGCACAGGCACCGTCGTGCGGAACTGGGCCAACGGCGGAACCGGCACGACGTATTCCGCAACGGGCCTCGCGCTGTCTCTCACCACCTACTACGCCTGCATCCGTGCCGTTGATGTCGCGGGCAACGTCTCGACCGGGACGTGTTCCGACGGCGCCCTCGTCGTTGACCCTGGGCCCGATCCGCCGACCTTCGTCAATGACGGCGCTGGTGCCGACATGGACTGGACGAACGTCACTAGCTCCCTCGCAGGGAACTGGAACTCGGCCACCGATCCACAGCTGGCGCGCCATGAATATTGCATCGCGAGCGCAGCGGGCTGTCTCGGGACGATCACGACCAACTGGACGACCGCCGCGGCATCCGGTGGGCTGGCGATGAACCAGACCGGCCTGACGCTCACGCACGGATCCACCTACTACATCGCCGTGCGCGGCGTCGACACCGGCAACAATGCTGGCGGTCCCCGGACGAGTGATGGCGTGACGGTCGACACCGTGGCCCCGAGCGCCGTGTCGCCGGCAGTGTCGAGCATCTCGTCGACCCCACCCACGCTCAGCTGGGCCGCCGCGACCGACACCGTCTCCGGCGTTGCGTTCTACCGCGTGTACCGATCGACCACGAGCGGCCCGCTGGGCGCCCAGGTCAATGCCGATGGTGCGACGAATGGGACGACTTTCGTCGATGCATCGGTGCCGGGCGCCGGAAGTTACTTCTACACGGTTCGCGCGGTCGACCGTGCGGGCAACGAGCAGACCGCAGGAAATGCGCAGGTGTCGGCCTCGTACGTCCCCCGCATGTACCTGCGCAACGCCGCGAGCACCCTGGCGACCTCGCCCGGGGCGTCATGGCAACTCCAGACGACCCCCGGATCGGCCGCGGACTCCTCGAGCTCGGTGAAGGTGGGAGGCTCGACCGGATACATCCAGTTCCAGCCTGGCCGCTCGGCCACGCAGAACAAGATCTACTCAGCGGGACTGCCCAGCGCCCCGTCAGGGCGTGGCTGGATGTACCAGACGGCGCTGGGATCCGTCCCTGCAGCCGAATGGCGGTTCCGCATGACCGTGGAGCCCGATGTCGTCCATGACGCGTTCGTCGTCGCGCGTGCGTGGAAGGTCAGCACGAGCGGTGGCTCGATCACCGCCTCGACACCGCTCATGGACTGGTACGAGGAATCGGCGGTCAACGTCGGGGCGTCCCTGACGCCGACCACCGTCGACTTCACGGTTCCGATCCCACCCACCACCTTCGCGGCAGGCGAGTACCTGTACGTCGAGTACTGGAACCACGTCGTGAGCCAGCCCGGCGGCAACAATTCCTCATCGTTCGTGGTCAACACATCCAGTGAGTACGTGGAAGTGGTCGGTCCGTACGTGGACACCGGAGTCTCCGCGAGCGGGTCGGTGCGTGACGGACTCGGAGCGGACGTCGATTATGTGGCAGCCGCGTCGACGACATACCCGCTGAGCTGGAACCCAGTTTCTGATTTCAGCGGCGTCAATCGATATGAGTACTGCGTCAGCTCGATCACGGCCTGCGGAGGCGCCCCGATCAAGTCGTGGACGAGTGCTGGCACCGCGACCAGCGCGACCGCAACTGGCGTGACCCTGGTCGCAGGCACGACGTACTACGCGTGCGTGCGCGTGTACGACAACTCGGGCAATGTGTCAGTCGTCTCGTGCTCCGATGGAGCCGTCGCAGACGGTTCGGTCCCCGCCCCGTCGTCGGTGGCAGACGGTCCGGTGCTCGACGTTGCCTGGACCACGTCGCTGACCCAGCTGCAGGCGAACTGGCCGAGTGTGACCGACACCGGCGGCAGCGGCATTGCCCGGTACGAGTTCTGCATGGATGACCTGAACCCGTGTGACACCGTCGGCACGCCGATGGTCGACTGGACCAGCAACGGCACCTCGCTCATCGCCACGAGGTCAACGCTCGCACTGGTGAACGGAACGACCTACTACACGTGCGTGCGCGCCGTGGACAATGCGGGCAACATCTCCGCGATCACCTGCTCGGACGGCCAGCGCGTCGATTCGCTCGCGCCGAACCAGCCGACGGCAAGCAACGATGGAGCGGGCGCCGACATCGACGTGCAGGCCACGACCAGCTCGCTCACGGCGAACTGGACCTCGGTCGCCGACAACGGCGCGAGTGGCGTGTCTCGCTACGAGTACTGCTTCTCGGCGACGACCAGCTGCGGGGGTACGCCGGTCCTGGGATGGACCGGGAACGGTCTGGGGCTGTCCGCCACGGCTGGCTCGCTGAGCCTGTCGAACGGGATCACGTACTACGCCTGCGCGCGCGCCGTGGACGTCGCTGGCAACGTCGGCACCATGCGCTGCAGCGATGGCGTGCTCGTGGACACGATCGTCGTCGCACCGGCGACCGTCTACGACGGTTCGACGGCGCTCGTGGATGCGGCCTACACGACTTCGACCACGCAGCTGTCCGCCAATTGGACGGCGGTGACCGGCGATGCGTCCGGCATCGCGCGCTACGAGGTGTGCCTCGCCACCGCCACGTCGTGTGGTGGCACGATCGTGGACAACTGGTCCAACGCCGGTACCGCGACCACATACACCAGCACCGGTCTGTCGCTCGTGAGCGGCACCACGTATTTTGCATGCGTTCGGGCCGTCGACAACGCCGGCAACACCTCGTCGATGCGCTGCTCCAATGGACAGCTGCTGGATGCCACGGCACCTCCGGCACCGAGCCCGATCAACGACGGGACGGGCGCAGACATCGACGGCCAGCTCACTGCGTCGTCGATATCGGCGAACTGGGCAGGCGTCGTCGACCCGGCCCCAGCCTCAGGCCTGGCGCGTTACGAATATTGCATCTCGGACGTCACGAGCTGCGGCGGCACGCCCATCGTCGGGTGGACCAGCAACGCCACGTCCACGAGCTACACGGTGAACGGGCTGTCACTCGCGATCGGCGTGCCCTATTACCAGTGCGTGCGTTCACACGACACCGCGGGGAACGTGTCGGCGCCCAGCTGCTCCGACGGCGTCCAGGTCACCAACACGCCCCCCAACTCCGTCACGGCGCTGCTCCAGCGGGAGGCCGACGGGTCGACCGCGATCGCCACGGGCGCCTGGACGCGATTCGGCGGCGCGATGCCTGACGAGCTGCGGCTGCAGTTCACGGTGAGCGACCCCGACCCGGTCCAGGTCCTCACGCCGTGGGTCGAAGTGATCCCGACCGCCGGGACCTTCGGTGCCACGTGCGGGTCGGCGGGCGCGACCACCTGGGCGGGCGCAGCGGTGACGACGGCAGCCGCCGGGGCGAGCATCGCAGCGGAAGTGCGGGTCACCGGCTTGGCCAGCGGCACCTCCTACAAATGGCGGGCCTGCACACGCGACCAGTCCGGTGCGGTGAGCGCATGGGTCGCCCGGGGCTCCTCCCCCGACTTCCGGCTCGACGCTGCCGCACCCACGAGCCCCGCGCCCGTCAACGACGGTGCCGGCGCTGACATCGACGCACAGCTCTCGCCGTCGACGGCGACCGCAAACTGGAGCGTGTCGACCGACGCGCTCAGCGGGTTCTCGCGCTACGACGCGTGCGTCTCGACGGCACCCTCGTGCGGCGGTACGGTCGTGCTGAACTGGCTCAACCGCGGAACCGCAACCACGCTGTCGCAAGCAGTCACGCTCAGCAGCGGCGCGACCTACTACGTCGCGGTCCGCGCCGTGGATGCCGCGGGCAACACGATCGTGGTGTCGAGCGATGGCGTCCTGGTCGACACGGGGCCGCCTCCCGCCCCCACGCCGGTACGTGACGGGGCCGGGCCAGGCGACATCGACGTGACATCGAGCACCACATCGCTCCAGGTCACATGGGCGGCAGTGGTCGATCCCGAAGGCTCGGCGATCGCCCGCTACGACCACTGCGTCACGACGACGGCGGCAGGCACCGACTGCGCAGCTGGCGCGGCTGCGACGTGGCTCGCGGTCGGTACGGGGACGAGCGCCACCCGAGGGTCCCTCTCCCTCGTGTCAGGCACGACCTACCGCCAGTGCG
>JAOPYU010000067.1 GCA_025964455.1 Thermoleophilia bacterium
TACATGAAACGAGGAGGGCCGGGCTCGCGCGCTGGCACCTCCCCGTACCGAGCCAGCCGCCCGCCCCCGCGCGACTGTACAGTTCCGATAACCCCCCGATCGGTTCTGCACAGTTGGCGTTGAGCCAGCACCCCTCGCGCCGCGAGATGTACAGAACCGATAACCCCTCGATCGCTTTTGTACAGGAGAGGGGAGGGGCCGGGCGCGCGACCGCCGGGAGCGGACCATCCCCGCCCCCGGGAAGACACGAAGGGCCGCCGTCCGTGGTGGACGACGGCCCCGCGTTGGGATCGATCAGGAGATCGAGGCCTCGATCAGCGCTTGCTGCTGAGCTTCGCCTTGAGCTGCTTCTCCCAGACCTTCAGGTCGGACTTGGCCTTCTTGATGGTCGCCTTGAGCGCCTTCTCGTACTCGCTGCCGAGTGCGTCGAAGCGCTTCGTGATGTCCTCGCTGATCTCCTTGGTGAGCTTGGAGACCGTCTGCGCGCTCATCGCGGCAGTCGCAACGCCCTTCGCAACCTGCTTCTGCTGCTTGGACGGGAGCTTGCTGACACCCTTGGCCGCCGCGCCGACTGCTCGGCCCGTCGCCTTGCCAACCGACGTGCGGGTGGAGGTGTTCGCCTTCTTGCTGCCCGTGGTGGCCTTGCGCTTGAAGCGGTAGTAGTGCTGCTGGATGTTGCTGGTCGTCATCTTGCGCTCACGCGCAACCACGGCGAAGGCGTCCTTGGCCGTGCGGCCGGTGCCGATGACTTCCTCGACGCGCTTGTAGACCTGCTCGCCCAGGCTCGCGCTCGCGGCCTTGACGCGTGCGCTCGTGGTCGAGCGTGCAGCGGTCTTCTTCGGAGCGGCCTTGGTCGTCGTCTTGCGAGCGACCGGCTTCTTCGCCGGCGACTTCTTGGCGACCGTCTTCTTGACGACGCTCTTCTTGGCGACTGCCTTCTTGGCGGGAGCCGCCTTCTTGGCCGTCGTCGTTGCCTTCTTGGCTGCCGGCTTCGCGGTGGCCTTCTTCGCAGCGGGCTTCTTCGCCGCGCTGGTCTTCTTCGCCGGCGTCGCCTTCTTGGCCGTCGTCGTCTTCTTCGCTGCGGGCTTTGACGCCGGCTTCTTGGCCGTCGTCTTCTTCGCTGCTGTCGTCACGGATGCCGCCTTGGTGGTGGTTGACTTCTTGGCTGCCGGCTTTGCGGCGGCCTTCTTCGCGACCGGCTTCTTCGCCGAGGTCGACTTCTTCGCTGCGGGCTTTGCCGCAGTCTTCTTGGTCGCCGGCTTGGAGGCCGTCGGCTTCTTCGCCGCAGGCTTCGTCGCCGTCGCCTTTTTCGCCGTCGCCTTCTTGGCCGCGGGCTTGGTGGTGGCCTTGCCAGCTGCCGGCTTGGAGGCCGTCTTGGTCAGCGGAGCGGTCGCCTTGCGAGCCACCGTCTTCTGCGCGGTCGGCTTGGCAGCCTTCACGTCGACGGCGGGCTTCGCCTTCGCCGCGGGCTTGTTGAGCGCCTTCTTGGCCGCCGTCGGCTTCATGGTCGTCTTCTTGGCGACCTGCTTTTCCTTGGGCGGAGCCACCGACGGGCGGACGACGGTGGAGCCGTCCTTCCTCACCGTCTTGGGCGCCGTGGTGGCCATCGGAGAGCCGAGCGAGGTGCTGCCGCTCACCGGCAGCTGCTTCGCCTTGGCGTCTGGGAGGTTGGTCATCTGGTCCTTCTCGTCGAGAGATGTCGTGTGCGGTGACGACGGACCATCCGACGGCACCCATGTCACCCGCCTGCCTGCCCGTGGGGACAGCGTGTCAAACTCCTGCAAACCGGCGTCAGTCGATGACGATAGCAGAGATGTCAGTGACGGCACCGCGCGAACATCGACAACGACCGCTGACACTTGAGGACGAATGTGCACATCCGGCGCTCGGGTACCGCTTCGCTACCGACCCCGTGTCAGTCCGCCGCACGGTCAGTGACGCGTGTCCGTGACATGCCCGCATCCACGCGTGCATGCGGGATTGCGGCGATATCGCCCCGTCAGTCGATCGCGCGTCAGTGACCTCGCGCGACCTGCGAATCTGCGCACCCGCGCAGGGATCCGACCACAGCACGTCGAACAGGTTGCAATGACCGATCCGGCACACGAGGACACGCACGACAATCCCGCAGTCGTCGCGCTTCAGCGCGCTGGCGCCGCCGGAATCGGGTCGTGGTTCGGCCTCGGAGCGCTCGTCGCGGCGACCGTCGTGCTGCTCGCCAGCATCATCCGCCTGCTGGGTGACGCGTCGCCCTACACCAACGGTGGCGGCTTCAGTTTCGCCGACCGCATCTCGATCCTCGGTTCGCAGCTGACGCTCCTCGCGCCCTTCCTCGGCATCGCCGCATTCCTGGTCGACGGACCGAGGGGGCGTCACCTCGCACGCTTCGCCTTCGCCGCCTGGGTGGTCGCCGTCGTCCTGCTTGCCATCGCCGATCAGCGCGGTCTCGCTGACATCGACCTCTGAGCGCCTCCGCCCCGGCCCCCGAGGCCCCCGTCATCGTCATCACGGGCGCCAGTGACGGCATCGGCGCGGAATCCGCTCGCCAGCTCGCCGCCACCGGCGCGCGCGTGGTCATCGTCGGTCGCTCCCCCGAGCGCACCGCGGCCGTTGCCGACGAGCTCGACGCGCCGCATCACCTGGCCGACTTCGCCGACCTGTCACAGGTGCGGCGCCTGGCCGCCGAGCTCGCCGACACCTACCCGCGCATCGAAGTGCTCGCCAACAACGCGGGCGGCATCATGGGCGCGCGCGAGCTGACGGTCGACGGGCACGAGCGGACCTTCCAGGTCAACCACCTCGCACCGTTCCTGCTGACCACCACGTTGCTGCCAGTCCTGTCAGCCAGTCGCGCGACGGTGATCCAGACCGCGAGCATCGCCGCCGAGCGGTTCGGCCTGCTCGACATCGACGACCTGCAGCTCGAGCACGGCTACTCTCCGACGCGCGCCTACGGCAACGCCAAGCTCGCCAACATCGTCTTCACCCGCGAACTGCACCGCCGCCACCACGCCGATGGCATATCCGCAGTCGCCTTCCACCCGGGCGTCGTGGCGACCAGCTTCGCCAAGGACACCACGCACCTCATGCGGTTCATCTACCACACGCCGCTGCGCCGGCTGTTCACGATCAGCTCCGCCCGCGGCGCCGAGCCGCTCACCTGGCTCGCCCGTGGCCTCCCCGGCGAGACGTGGCAGCCCGGGGAGTACTACGAGCGGCGCGCCATCGCCACGCGCGTCAGTCCCCAGCAGCGCGATGCCGCGCTCGCGGAGCAGCTCTGGGACCGCTCGGTCGAGCTGCTCGAGCGCACGCGCTGACCTACGAGAAAGCCCCCCGCCGAAGCGAGGGGCTTTCAACCTAGTGGACCTGGCCGGGTTCGAACCGGCGACCTCCTCGATGCGAACGAGGCGCGCTCCCAACTGCGCCACAGGCCCTAGGTGTGCAGCGAGCGTATCACCTTCGTCGGCGTGCGACAAACACCCCGAGGAGGGCAAGCACGACACCCGCGCCGACCGCCCAGCGACGTCGATCGCCGGCCGCGTCAGGTCCCGCGCCGCTCGCCGAATCCTGCATCGCCTCGACTGCCGTGTCGCTCTCCTGGAGCGCTGCGACGAGTGATTCCTCGGCGTCGCGCACGACCGAATCGTCGGTCGCCTCGGCGCGCTCGAAGCTCACGTCGCGCGAGCGCCCCCGGAAGCGACTCACGCAGTGACCGCCGGGGCCTCGGCGACCATCTGGCGCGCAGCGGCCTCGACCTGTGCGAGCAGCACGCCCGCCTGGCGGAACGCCGCATCGCCGGACACCGCGCCGCGCACCGGTGCGACATCGCCGTCGACCGACGCGAGCAGTGCGCCGTTGGCGGCCGCGAACAGCTTGGTCACGTCCGTGACGAGACGCTCGTCGAGCGGGCGTCGCCGCTCGACCGCGCCGCGCACCTGCGCGATGCCGGCGAGCAGCGAGCGACCGAGGTCACCCTGCTGGAGCATCGCGACACCCGTGAGGGCGTCCTCGGCGGTCGCCTCGAGCCAGCCTGCAGCCAGCCGTCCGCCGAAGCGCGTGCTGTTGCTGCGCGCGATCTCCACGCCCGCCTGGAAGGCGTCGCTCGCCGCGAGCAGCGTCTGGCGACCGACACGCTGCTTGGCATTCGGGATGAGACCCGAGCCCACGAGCAGCAGCACGGCCTGCTTGGCTGCCTCGTAGCCGCGGTAGTACAGCGGGGCGCTCTTGACGAACCAGCTCACCGGCAGCTTGCGGGTGTTGTCGACCGCGTGGTCGAAGCTGGTCATCGCGCGCACGGCCGAGTCCAGGCGCGTCGCGCCGTCACCGGCCTTGATCGCCGCGGTGGCGTGCTGCACGGCTTCGGTGCCGTGCTCCTTGACGAGCGTCACGGACGCCGCCCACGCGGGAAACACTGTCTTGCCGATGCCGAGCTGCATTGTCGCGGTCCTTCCAGGGACGAATCGAGGTGGCGCAAGGCTACCAACACCGCTTTCCGCGCGGCGCAGGGATGCGGCCTCCCCGCCCCTGCTAGAAGGTAAGGAGCGTTTGAGCGAGGGGTTCGAGATCAGAGAAGCGACTCAAGGCGCTCGCATCAGCGCCGAATCTCCCAGCATGATGGAGATTCGCACCGCTTCAACCCGCCCCGCACGTTTAGCCGCATCCGCAGCGCTCGTCCTCGCCGCGATTGTGCTGTTCCTGCTGCCGGGCACCGCCAACGCCGCCCTGCCGCGCCACGCCGTGACGATCGACACGCAGGAACTGGCCGAGGTCAAGGCGATCAACCGCTTCCGCGTGGCCCGCGGCCTCCCGGCCCTGCGCATCGATGGCACGCTCACCCGCGCCGCCGGCTGGCACGCCCTCGACATGGGCACCAAGCACCGCTTCTCCCACACCGACAGCCTCGGCCGCGACCCCTTCGCCCGCCTGCGGGCGTTCAACTACCCGAGCTCGACCACCTGGCGCGGGGAGAACATCGCCGCCGGCAACGAGGGCTACGTCGGGACCTACCGCCAGTGGCTCAACTCGCCCCCGCACAAGGCCAACTGGATGAACGGTCGCTACCGCGTGATCGGCATCGCTCGCGTGTACGTGCCGGGCTCGCCCTACGGCTACTACTGGGCGACCAACTTCGGTTCTGCCTACACGGGCGCGCCTGCCCGCTAGCGCGCGAGCGCGCTCCCGCGAATCCGTAGGGTGGCTTTGGTAGATTGGCGCCATGCGTCGAACCCAGCTCTTCCTCCTGCTCGTCCTCGCCACGTTCGTTGCCGCCGGGTGCGGTGAGTTCGGCCAGCGCTACGAGGGCGACGACTCCAAGGATTCCGGCAACGACACGACCGAGAAGCTGATCACGGACGAGGAGTTCACCGCCGCGGTCGCCAAGCGTGACGGCTGCGACGAGGAGGCCGAGGAGTTCGAGAGCGAGGGCAACGACCACGTCGACATCTCCGAATCGGTCACCTACAAGCAGAACCCGCCGATGAGCGGCAACCACTGGAACGACCCTTCGGTGCCGGCCCCGGCCGACTACGGCTTCTACGACGCGACCCAGCGCGACGAGGCGACCGTCCACAACCTCGAGCACGGCCACATTGTCATCACGCACAAGGGCCTGTCCGACGACGCGGTCGACACGCTCAAGGGACAGTGGAACAAGAACGACTACCACCTGCTCGTCGAGCCGCGGAAGAAGAATCCCAAGGACGGCGTGTTCTACAGCGCCTGGACTGCCCAGCTGTTCTGCAAGAAGCCGAGCGCCGCTGCACTGCAGTACATGATCGACAACTTCCGCGACCAGGGTCCCGAGCTGTTCACCGATGACCCCGGCGGCGGCGAGATGGGCTCGGGCAAGAAGGACAACTGAGCCACGGGCGTCGTCCGCGACGCCCGACCCGGCCGCGACCGACTGCGGCCGCCCGCGTGGCCGCCAGTGGCGCACCTCGCCCGGAACCTCCTCGACGCGCTGCAGGGCGCTGCTACCATCGCCGTCGACCCCCCGACGAAGACAGGGAGCAGGACCTTTCACATGAGCACCGCCCGATCGGTTTTCACCGAAGCAATCGAGGATCACCTCGCGCTCAAGAAGCAGAACGCGCCGATCGAGGCGTCGATGCCGATCGCGCGCTACGACGTGGGTGATCCGCTGGATCGCTACCCGGGCGGTCCCAACCGCTCTGCGGAAGGCACCGTCATGATCGCGGAGGAGGCCCTGGCCGCCAACGCGACCGCCGAGGCGTTCGACGCGCCGAGCGACGCCACGCAGGTGCTCGTCGGTCCGTCGCCGGAGCAGGCGATGGAGGCCGCGACCGCGTTGGAGCCGTCGTTCGCCGACCGCCCCTTCGAGCCGCTCAACGGCCTGGCGCCGATGCTCTCGCTCGTCGAGGACATCGACATCGAGGACGAGGAGCCCGTCTCCCCGGTCGCGACGAGCGACGCCGGCGTGAGCGCCGACGTGCTGCGCTTCCCCGGTGGCGTGGGTCCGCGTGAGGACTTCTCCGCCGACGAGGCGAGCGACGTCGCTGGCGAGGCGTTCGTCGCCGAGGGCGTCGAGACGCACGGCTTCACGACCCCGTCGCAGCAGTTCAGCATGCCCGTCGCCGACGAGGCGGTCGTGCACGAGGCCGAGACCGGCGAGCAGCCCGTGCTCGTCATCGACGCGGACGAGCCGCTCGCCACGAGCGACTGGTCCGAGCCCGTCGCACCGAGCCGGTCGGCCTCGCGCCGCAAGCCGCGCTTCTTCGGCCTCGGCCGCAAGAAGGGTGCCGACAAGGATGGCGCCGACGGTTGGTTCACCGACGGTCCGCGCGACTTCAACTGGGACTGACCCCCGGCTGATCAGAGCAGTGATACGAAGGGCCCCGGGCATCTCGCCCGGGGCCCTTCGTCAATGCAGGTGGGGTGCAGGCGGGGCCGCGTCAGTTGCGGCTGAAGAACATCTGCAGCACGAAGTACGCGAGCTGCGCGACGGCAGCCAGGGCAGCGGCCACGTAGGTGAGCGCTGCGGCGTTGAGCACCTTGGCCGATCCGATCGCCTCGTCGCCACCGGCAGGTGCGAGCGACAGGCCCTGCAGCTGCACCTTGGCCCGCTTGGACGCGTCGAACTCCACCGGCAGCGTGACGAGCTGGAACAGCACGCCGAACGAGAACAGCACGATGGCCGCAAGCATCGCGAACTGCCCGTACTGCGTCATGCCGATCATCATCAGCACGAAGCCCGCCATGAACAGCGGCATGAACGACGCCGATCCGAACGACGCGACCGGCACGAGCGCCGAGCGGATCGCCAGCGGCGCGTACGCCTTCTGGTGCTGGATCGCGTGTCCGACCTCGTGCGCCGCGACCGAGACGGCCGACACCGAGTTGCCGGCGAAGACGTGGTCGCTCAGGTTGACGGTGCGCTTGCGCGGGTCGTAGTGGTCGGTGAGGGCGCCGGGCGTGTGCAGCACCTCGACGTCCATGAGCCCGTTGCGATCGAGGATCGCGCGGGCGACCTCCTTGCCGGTCCGGCCACTCGACGAGCGCACCGCCGACCACTTCTCGAACGTCGAGGAGACGCGTCGCTGGGCCCAGAACGAGAGCGCCAGGAACGGCGCCATGAGAAGGAGATAGATGAGCATCGTGCTCTCACTATGCCAATGACGCCGGCGCGGTTCACGCGCACGCGCCCGCTAGTGGAGCATTCTGCAGCTTCTCAGCTCACCACTTGAGGCCGGTTCCCCTGCGCACGAGCTCGCCCACGCGCGCGCCCATGGCGTTCGCGCGCTCCGGGGTGACGGCGTTGGATTTGGCGAAATCGGTCGTGAACAGGTTCTCGATCTGGCCCACGAACGGCTTGTGGTCGCTCGCGAGCATCAGCTCGTGGTCCCACAGCATCGCGCGGCGGGTCATGTTGAGCGAGCCGACGGAGGCGATGTCGTCGACGAGCGAGACCTTCGCGTGGCTCATGCCGGGCTGCTCGTAGACCTTCACGCCCGCGCCGACGAGCTCGCGGTAGAAGGTCGATCCGATCAGGCCCAGTGCGCGCGTGCCGATCCACCCTTCCGGCCCGCTCACCGCGACCCGGGTGTCGACGCCGCGCCCGGCAGCTTCCTTGAGCGCCGCGACGACCTCAGGATCCGACAGCGTCGGGGTGAGGATCCACGCGCGCGTGCTCGCCTTGGCGATGTTCTCGAGCAGGTGCGTGCTCGCGTGCAGGTCCTTTCCCGGGTAGTTGGCGAGCAGCGACACGCCCTGCTCGGCCTGCGCCGCGCCGTGCGAGCCCCGGGTCGGCGTTCCGACCGGGATCACCGAACCGGGCTTCACGGCGCCGCCCATGTCGACCCAGCGGTCGACGAAGTGCGCGCCGAACCGCGCCGCTGCGGGCCCGTCGATGCGGACCATCACGTCATGCCACTTGCCGAACTTCTTGGAGAGGTTCATGCCGCCGGTGTAGGCGGTCGTGCCGTCGACGACGAGCAGCTTGCGGTGGTCGACGGCCTGGAGCCCACCCTGGCTGACGCGGTCGTTGACCTCGACCTGCACGCCGGCCTCGCGCATGCGGTCGAGCATCGCCGTGCCCGCCCCGACCTTGGGGAGCACCGCGCTGCCGACCTGGTCGACGGTGACACGCACACCGACACCCTTCTGGGCGCGGTCGATCAGCGAGTCCACCATCTCCTTGCCAGCGCCCGAATCAGCGAGCGAGAACATCGTGAGGTCGACCTGCTTCTGGGCGCCGCGCACCGACGCGAGCATCTCGGGCAGCACCTCGCCCTCGTCCGTGAGCAGTCGCACCGTCGAGCCTCCGACGGGGGCGAGCATCGGAAGGATGGAATCCGGCTTGGTCGCGAGCGCCGCGACCTGTGCATCGTCGAGCGCCGCGCCCATCGGCATCGTCGCGCCCGGGCCCTTCGGTCCGCTCGGCACCGGGGTCGTTGCCGGCCCCGCCGTGGGCATCGGCGCCGGGGCGCTGGTCGCGGCGGCAGGGAGGTGGGGGATGGGAGCGATCGGCGTCATGCCTGAAGGTCCGGCCCGCGAGGGTCGCGGCGACGACGATCCGCCGGCCGCGGCCGCGACGGGCCGCCCGCATGGCCACCTCTGCCACGAGCCCCCGACAACGTGGCGCGCCTAACCTACGGTTGCGTACGATGCCGGGGATCCAGTCGGCGAGGGGCCGGCGAGCACGTCAGGAGCCAGTTCACATGCAGGTCGCGATTCCGGTTCCCAAGGTGCCAGGCCCCGTCATCTCCGCGCCGGCCGCGGCCAGCGACTGGGGACAGTTCTTCCCGCCCAAGCACGACCCGAACGCGGACGAGAACGAGCTCTACGAGAAGATGGAGCATGGGGTCGCCTTCATGCCCAAGCAGGTGCTCGATCCGTTCTGGGCGAGCGTCAAGGCGATCAACAAGGTGCTCTTCCGCTCCGGCCCGCCCAACGGCCCGGTCCCGGAGACGCCCGGCTCGTGGAAGTTCTCCGCGCTCGGCGACTACGGCGGCGGCCACTCCCCGCAGGACGAGATCGCCAAGAACGTCCTCAAGGGCAAGCCCGACCTGCTCGTCACCCTGGGTGACAACGTCTACTTCAACGGCACCGAGGCGGAGTTCGCCAAGAAGTGGGATCCGCCGAAGTGGTTCGGGAAGATCCGCGAGGAGATCCCGGTCATGCCGTCGATGGGCAACCACGACGTGCGCCGCGAGCCGGACGGCATCCCCTACTTCAAGCGCTTCCCCGAGCTCAACAACGCCCGGTTTTACTCCTACGACCACAAGGGCGTGCACTTCGTCTCGGTCGACACCACCGAGTCGCTCGAGCCGGGCAGCCCCCAGCTCAAGTGGCTGGAGAAGGACCTGGCCAAGAGCGAAGCCGACTGGAAGGTCCTCTACTACCACCACCCGCTGCTCCCGGGCCAGCTCGGCATGAAGACACCGAACCTCGGCTACATGTCGCCGCTCATCGCCAAGTACGGCGTCGACCTGCTGCTCACCGGCCACGAGCACAACTACCAGCGCTCCAAGCCGATGAACGCCAACGGCACCATCGAGGTGCTCGCGGGCGGCGGCGGCGAATCGCTGCACCCCTTCGTGACGAAGGTCCCGGAGCACAACGCCTACCGCGACGTGGACTTCGGCCACCTCGAGGTCGAAGTCACCGGCGACAAGCTGGTCGGGCGATACATCGTGCGCGACGGCAAGGTGCGCGACACGTTCGTCCTCGAGAACACGACGCCCGGCGTCAAGGCAGCCACCGA
This sequence comes from Thermoleophilia bacterium, assembly GCA_025964455.1. The sequence continues at coordinate 10,223 of JAOPYU010000067.1, forward strand.
GGCCGGCGCTGCGGCGGTCCAGCCGGTCGGCGCGAGCTGAACCACGACCACGGGCGTCGTCCGACATTCGTCTCAAGTGTGGGCCCCCTGCGGGCGATGAACATCCAATGTCCGCCCGTTCGCCCCTTCGCGTGCGCCTGGTCGCGCTCGCGGCCGGCCTCGGGCTGGCTGCGTGCGGCTGGGCCTCGATCTCGGCCACCGGGGCAAGCGCGCCCATCGTCGTCGCGATGGACGTGCCCAGCGCGATCACGCTGACCAACGGATGTACCGGAGATCCTGCGCGCCGCTTCGGGATCGTGCAGCCCGGGACCTCCGCCCTGACCGCGACCGGTTCCGGCGTCTGCAGCGTCGCCTTCCAGTCCACCAACGATTCCTCGATGCTGCGTGTCGGCCAGTCCGACTCATCGGGCACCGCCATGGGCGTCGCGGGCACCAACGCGAGCCGCGTGGCAGGCACCTCCGAGCTGCGGGCGGTCACCATGGCATCGGCGACAGTCGGGCATGCGGTCGGGCAGTCCGGGCGCATCATGCGCACCACCAACGGCGGCGCCACGTGGAGCAACGCGACCTCCCCGACCGGGCAGAACCTGTTGGGGGTGGATGCGCCCAGCGCACTGGTCGCGTATGCAGCTGGGTTCAGTGGGCGAATGGTGAAGACAACCGACGGCGGCGCGAACTGGGCGACTCTTCCGGCCAGCCCGGGCGGCGTGATCGAGGCCATCGACGCCGTCTCCGACAGCAACGTGTTCGCAGCGCGGGACGGATCGGTATGGGAGTCCGTCGATGGTGGCGGTTCGTGGACGAACCTGAACGTCCCGACCACAAACGGGTTCGGCCCGATCTCCGCCTTTGATTCGGACACGACCGTCGTGGCGGGGTGGAGTGGATCAGTCAGTCGCCGCGACGGAGGCGCGTGGACCTCCGTCAACGTATCGTCACCGTTTGCGATCCACGATCTGGAGTTCAGTACGGCCTCGGTCGTGTGGGCTGTCGGCGAGGCGGGAGTGCGCCGCTCGGTGGACGCCGGGGCGACCTGGGCGGACGTGTCGCCTCCCGGGGTGGACGAGGCCCTGCGGTCGATCACCACCACGAGCGCGAGCGTCGCGGTTGTGGCGGGCGACCGAGGCGAGACGTGGTCGACGGCCGACGCGGGCGCCACGTGGACGCGCCTGACGCCGCCCACGGTCAATTCGATCAACGGGATGGACCGCGTCGGCAACACGATCGTCACCGTTGGATCGAGCGAGACGGTGCAGTACTCGGCCGATGCGGGCGCCAGCTGGTCGGCTCCTGCGAGCCTCGGGGATACGATGCTCGACGTGGACGCGCAATCTCGCCTCGTGGCGCTCGCGGTCGGTGGACGCGGCACGATCCGCACCACGGTCGACGGCGGCGTGACCTGGACGTCGCGCTCCGCTGGCACGACACGTCACCTGCGGAGCGTCGACCTGGATTCGGGTCGGGGTTGGCTCGTGGGAGACAACGGCACCATCATGCGGACCGTCGACGGTGGTGCTACCTGGACGCCGCAGACGTCGGGCACGACCGCGGATCTGTACGCCGTCTCGACGGTGTCTCGATCGGAAGCCTGGGTCGTCGGCGATGCCGGAACCATCCTGCGCACCTCGAACGGTGGAGCCTCCTGGCAGGTGCAGGCGTCGGGCCTGACGACCGCCAATCTGCGAGCGGTGCGTGCCGTTTCCGATCAGGTGGCGTGGCTCGTCGGCCGTGGCGGCACGGTGGCGCGGACGACCAACGGCGGATCTACATGGACCCTGCGACCTGCCGGGACCACGCTCGATCTCGTCGGCGTCGCCGGGGTCACTGCAACCGAAGCGACGGCGCTCACGATGCTGAGCGGCGTCATCCGGACGGCCGACGCTGGCGGCACATGGACATCGCCGGGGGGCATCCGGCAGAATTACGACATCGACATCGAGGGGGATGCGACCTACACCGCCTCGGTCGACACTGTGCGCCAGCAGATCGGTACCTCACCCGAGATGGTCGTGCACTGGTCCTTCGACACCTTCTATGCGATCGATGCGGTGGATGAGAACACGGTGTTCGCGGTCGGCGACAGTGATGTGGGCGTGCTGCTCGACGCGCCGGTCAGCTTCCCCGACTACGGCGCGGGCAGCCTGTGGTCCTCGGGATCAGCTGCGTCGCTGTTCGGCATCTGCCTCCAGTCGGTGGGCGTCGGGACGACCGCCGACTGGACCGTGGATGCGACCGGCACTGCGGGTCAGTGCGAGCCGAACGACAGCGACCCGTGGCGCGCCGTGCCGACGGCGTCATCGAAGGCGGCCCGGGTCACAACGATCGGCGTCGCCGGTCGGGCTGACTTCGTGTTCGGCGTGAAGGTCGGCCAGGCAATGCCTGCTGGTCGTTACACGGCGGGCGTGTCGTTCGAGGCGCTCGCGCCCGACGTCTGATCGAACGAGGGCGCGCGCTTCTCGCTGAATGCGCGGATGCCCTCGGCGAAGTCGGCGTGCCGCGCGTTGGCGGCGAACGTCGCGATCTCGTCCTCGAGCTGTGCCGCGAGCTGCGCGCTCGATGCCTGGCGCAGCAGCCGCTTGCCGCTGCGCAGCGCCTGCTGCGGGCCGCGCGCCAGCTCACGCGCGAAGCTGAGGGCCGTCTCGTCGAGCAGCGCGTCGTCGACGACGCGATTGACGATCCCGAGCACGGCCGCACGGCCGGCGTCGAAGCGCTCGGAGGTCAGGTACAGCTCGAGCGCGCGGCGGTAGCCGATGTCGCGCACCAGGAACCAGCTCGAACCCGCGTCGGGGGAAGTGGCGATCGCGGAATAGCCAAGCGAGAAGGTCGCCGTGGTTGATGCGAACACCACGTCGCACGCGCCCATGAACCCGATCGCGCCGCCGCCGACCGCGCCGCGCACCGCGCAGACCGTGATGCGGTCGGCCTCGTGCAGCGTGCGCGCCGCGAGGTTGACGGATGCGCCGATCTCCTCGAGCAGGTCGCCGGACCGGTCGCCGGCCGCCAGGAACATCTGCACGTCGCCGCCGACCGAGAAGTGCCTGGCCGCCGAGCGCACGAGCACGACGTTCGCGCCCTCGATCTCCGTCGCCTCGACCATGGCGGGACCGATCCGGTCGAGCATGCGCCGGTCGAGCGCATTGCGCCCGTCCCCGGCATCGAGCGTGACGATCGCCACCGCGCCGTCGAGCTCGACCGAGATGCCTCCAGCGTCCATGTGTGTCTCCATCTGAGCTACCTGGGCTTGTCGAGCATCAGGTTCAGTGCGCCCGAATCGTCGGTCACGCCCGTTTCCTTGCCGCTGCCGTAGCTGTTGCGGGTGCCGAGCATTCGGTCGTCTCCACGGATGCCGAAGTACGCGACGATGTCACCCGCGGCGCCGTCGGGGATGCCGTTGCCGCACGAGCCGAGGTAAGTGCCTGCACTGAAGGGCGCCTCGAGGATGTCGGCGATCGCGTCATCGTCGACCATGATCGCGTCCATTCCGATGAACCCGGCGAGCCCACATGCCGGATCGGCGGTAGCGCCGCTCCGGTTGCGCACGCGCATGTGCACCTCCACGAGTCGATCGCCGGGCTGTGCAAGCGTCACCGGTGGGCGCGGCCGTGGCGGGCGCGAGTCGGTGGGCCGCCGCGCGCCGCGCGTGACCTCACGCACCCCGGTGACCTTCCAGGCCACGTCCTCATCGATGCCGACCGCGCCATACGGGATACCGACCTCGTCGTCGAAGACGACGACGGGGCCAGCGTCCTGGACCTGGTCGAGCGTGGTGGTCGTCGTGCCGGGATCGACCGCCAGGCCGATCATGTCGCTCAGCTCCCGTGCTCGCGTGCGGCGCGCGGCTCGATCTCGACGCGCGTCGCGCAGGTCCCGATCCGCTGCA
>JAOPYU010000220.1 GCA_025964455.1 Thermoleophilia bacterium
CCCGCCACGACGCTCGACCACGACTTCGGTGTCGGGGACGACGTGGCCGCGGGTGACCATGAAGCGGGTCGGAACCTCGCGGACCCTACGGTAGTCGGTCAGCCGCACGCGCAGGAGTTCCGCACACGTCAGGTTGCCGCACTCACATGCGATGTCGACGTGGTCATCGGCGCCCGCGAGCGGGGTGGCTGAACCCACGATGCGGTCATTCACCTCGCGGTAGATCGCCTCGTTGCGAGCGACGCGGTCCGAGCGCTCACCGAAGTCGACGGCGCGGTCGCGTTCGTCCAGGGCGGCGGTCAGCTCCCGCTCGCGTCCACGCTTCTCGACGATCTCATACCCCAGGGCGCGCCGTACGACCTCTTCCTGGCCATCGTCGGCTGCCTGGTGCCCGGGACGGACGAGGAACCGGTTCCCCGCGCTCCTGACATCCTCGTAGTCCTCGATGCTGAGCTCCACCATGGCAATGCACTCGGGGTCGGCGCATTCGCAGAGCATCGTGAACCGCTGCGCGGACATCGCTCCGGCGCGGGCCACTGCCCGTTCGGTCCGCTCGTTCACGGTGCGGAACAGGTGCTCGTTCTCGGCCTTGCGTTCAACTGGAAGTGGGTCTCGCGCCGACGTCATCGGGGATGGCGTTCCTTCGTGGGAGCTGAAGGGAGTACCTCCCACCCACGGTCCGCGAAAAACACGGTGCGGCAGCGAAACCACGGAATCTGGCGCCGCGTGGAGCGGATCACCGAGCTGAAAGCTCCCCGGGCTGGACTCGAACCAGCAACCCTTCGATTAACAGTCGAATGCTCTACCATTGAGCTACCGGGGACGGCAGCGCGCGACACTCGGCAGATCCCTGAGGAACACGCCCGGGCCGCGCACGGGCTCAGGATAGCAAGGCGTGCGGGCGCCGTCCACGCCTCCGCCGACGCGTCTCGCGCGGGCGATGTGCGACGATCTGGGCGTGAGCACCGCCCATTCCCATACCGCCGACGAGTACCTGATGACGATCTGGCTGCTCGCCTATCCGGTCGGCGAGTACGTCCCGTCGCGGCGAGGCCCGCAGCCCACGGCGGCGGCGCGCATCGCCGACCAGCTCGGGGTGACGCGAGCGAGCGCGGGCGAGATGCTCAAGCGCCTCGAGGCCGAAGGCCACGTCGTGCGCGGCGAGCGCAAGGAGGCGATCCTGACCGAGAAGGGTCGCATCGCCGCGATGCGCATCGTGCGCCGACATCGCCTGGTCGAGCGGCTGCTGACGGACGTGATGGGCTACGACGGCGCCGAATCCCACGAGAAGGCCGACGGCATCGACGACGGCTTCGACGAGGAGATGGTCGAGCGGCTCTGGGACAAGCTCGGCCGCCCTGAGCGGTGCCCGCACGGGTACCCGATCGATGCACACCACGAGCTTCGGGAGAACCCCACGCTCAAGCCGCTCACGCGCCTCGACGAAGGCGATCGCGCGACGATCGTGCGCCTGGCCGAGCACGACGGGGAACTGCTGCGCTTCTTCTACGACGCGGGCCTGGTCCCGGACGTCGAGGTGACGATCGCCGCGTGCGACGCAGCAGGCAACGTCACGGTCTCGATCGGTGAGGACGAGCTGCTGCTCACGCGCGAACAGGCGCGTGGGCTCTACGCGCGCCCCGAGGGCGTGCCGGTCGTACCGGCCGACGCGGCGTGTTGGGGCTCGCGGGCCGAACAGCTGCGCGCGGCGGGCGGCTCGCGCGGCTGAACGCGCGTGGGGCGCGGCCAGTCCGTGGCCCGTCTGCAACGGAACTGCTGCATGCGCCGACGATTCGGGTGAGTGCTGCGCCGGAATCCGCGCGGCCGGACCAAGGGACCCGCATGACTGCTGCTGCTGTTGCTGCCACGACCGCCGACCTGCCTGACGAATCGCAGAAGTGGCTCGGCACGACCGTCGACATGCACGCGGTCAAGCGCGACGCCGTGCTCGCCGGCATGTTCGCCGGGGCCAATGCGGTCTCCGGCACGATGGACGCGATCTGGTTCCTGCCGGGCCTGCTCTTCGGCGCGTTCATCGGCATGGTGCTGCACGTGCTGCCTGCCGAGCCGCGCGCCGGGGATTCACGCTCGGGCCGCATCATCATCCGCGGCATCTGCGGGCTCGTCGGCGGGGCCGGGTCGGGCCTGGCGTTCGCATACCTGGCGAGCGGCTACGCACTGGACAACGCGCCGATGCCACAGTTCTCCGACACCCTCGACAGCCTCGTGGTCGGTGCAATCACCGGTGCCGCGTGGTACGTGGTGTGGGGCTTCTGGGAGATGCGCGACGCGACGGTCGCCTGACACTCAGGCGTGGATGATCTCGCCGAGCGCATCGGCGAGTTCGACGAACGGGACCCCGACGGCCTCGGCGACTTCCTCGTTCGTGACCTGGCCGGCGACGACGTTCGCGCCGCGGCCGAGCACCACGTCGTCGAGCAGTGCGTCTCGCACGCCGTGGTTGGCGAGCTTGAGCACATAGGGCAGCGTCACGTTGGTGAGCGCCTTGGTCGACGTGATCGGCACGGCGCCCGGCATGTTCGCGACGCAGTAGTGGAGCACGTTCTCCTCCACGTAGACCGGATCGGTGTGCGTGGTCGGGCGGCTCGTCTCGAAGCATCCACCCTGATCGATGGCGACGTCGACGACGACGCTGGCGGGCTTCATGGTCTGGAGCATGGCGCGGCTGACGACGCGGGGTGCGAGGGCGCCCGGCAGCAGCACCGCACCGATGACCAGGTCGGCGTCGGCGACCTGCTCGGCGACCGAGAGCATGGTGGAGACGATGAAGTTCACGCGCCCGTCGAGGATCTCCTCCAGGTAGCGGAGACGATCGATGGAGCGGTCGACGATGGTGACGTTGGCACCCATGCCGAGCGCGATCTTGGCAGCGTTGTAGCCGACGTTGCCGCCGCCGATGACGACCACCTTCGCGGGCTTCACGCCGGGGACGCCGCCGAGCAGGATGCCGCGGCCGCCGGCGCTCTTCTCGAGGTACTTGGCGCCCTCTTGGGCTGCCAGGCGTCCGGCGACCTCGCTCATCGGGGC
>JAOPYU010000069.1 GCA_025964455.1 Thermoleophilia bacterium
AGCAGGACCGGATCCGGGTCGAGCTCACGCACGACCAGGTCGGACCGCGAGTCGCAGTAGACCGAGTGCTCGCCGACCACGACTGAGCCGATGGGCAGGCCCGATGCGCGGCGGACGCCGGCGATGCCCACATGCAGGACGGCACCCGGGCGCGGTTCGACCGCGAGGCGCGCGGCGGTCATGGCCGCCGCGTCGATGGGTCCCACGCCGCAGGCGAGGGTCTCGACGTCCGCAAGCGCATCGGCGCCACGCAGCTCGGGTTCGGTGGCAGCGACGATGAGCAGCAGCATGGGGCGAGCCTAGCTCACCCGAAGAGCGTCGGATCCGACGGATACAGCGTGCCGGGCGCATTCCACGGATCGGGAGCGAGGCCGGGGACCGCGTAGTCCGGCTCCGCTGGCGCGGAGGGCTCCGGGGTGCGAGGCAGCGGCGGCGGCACCTGGCCGAGCCAGCCCTGCTCGCGGGCTTCCTCGGGGCTCTCGTACCCGGTGACCGGTGGATCCTCAGCCCGTGGCGGGGCGGGATCCTCGCAGCGGGTCGGGGCCGGCGGAACCTGCCCGAGCCATCCCGCCTCCTCGTGATCGCGCACGGAGTCGGAGCCGAGCAGCGCATCTGTGGGAGCACAGGTCGCCGGGCGAGCAGCCGGCGGCGACGGCGGCGGGACCTGGCCGAGCCAGCCCGCATCATGTGCGTCGTCCGGGGATTCGTGTCCCGTGACCGGCACGTCATCCAGGGGCGCGCGCAGGGTGGTCGCGGTGGAACGTGTCGTGAGCGAGGTGGTGATCATGCGACCTGTCCTCGCGGGGAGCGTGGCGCGTGATCCCGGGTCGGGGATATCGTGGCCCCCGCTGGCCGGCCACGTGGCCGACCTCGTCGGGCTCAGTGCTTGAGCTCCTGCGCGGCGCGATGGCGATCGATGGCCAGGTCGATCAGGCGATCGACGACCTCGTTGAAGCTGTGGCCGCTCGCAGCGAACAGCTTGGAGTAGGCGCTGGTCGGGGTGCAGCCAGGCATGGTGTTGACCTCGTTGACCACGACCGCGCCTTCAGGCGTGACGAAGCAGTCGACGCGCGCGAGCCCGGTGCACTCGATCGCGTGGAAGACCTCGAGCGCGACGCGCTGGACCTCGGCCGTCGCCTCGTCGCTGATGCGCGCGGGCACCCGCAGCTCCATGCGTCCCTCGACGTACTTGGTCTCGAAGTCATACCACTCGGCACCGTCGTCGATGACGACCTCGCCGGGGATGGAGACGATCGGATCGTCGTTGCCGAGCACCCCGCACTCGACCTCGACGCCGACGATCGCTGCCTCGACGAGCACCTTGGTGTCGTGCTCGAAGGCGAGCTCGAGCGCGTCACGCAGCTCGGCCTCGTTGGTCGCCCGGCTGATGCCGATCGAGGAGCCGAGGCGCGCCGGCTTCACGAACATCGGGAACTCGAGCTCGCTCATGCACTGCGCGACGACCGCGTCGCGGTGGTCGCGCGTGCGATGTGCGACGACGTCGGGAGCCACGGCGATGCCTGCGTCGCGCAGGATCGCCTTAAAGATCGCCTGGTCCATGCCGACGGCGGACGCGAGCACGCCATTGCCGACGTAGGGGATGCCGACGGTCTCGAGCAGGCCCTGGATGGTCCCGTCCTCGCCGAAGGGACCGTGCAGCACCGGGAAGATGACGTCGACGCCGTTGAGCGCGTTGGACGGGCTGGTGACCGTGGCGGGTCGGACTTCGCTGCGACGCGCGACGGCCATCGTGCGACCGTCGCCGCTGGGCTCATCCGCATCGTCGACGGCGGGACGGGGCCCGGCAGCCGGCAGCGCGAGCTTGGCGGCACTCGTCAGGCGCCAGTCGCCGGATCGCTCGATCAGCACCGGGACGGCGTTGTACTTCACCGAGTCCAGGGCGTCGAGGATGCCGAGTGCACTGAGGCGTGAGATGTCGTGCTCGGAGGAACGGCCACCGGCGAGGATCGCGACGTTGAGCTTGCGCATGGGCGGAAGGGTACCCGCTGGGCCAGCTGTGACGCGAGGCCGCCGAGGCGACGTGGCCCCAATGTCCCGTCGGTCAGATGTCCTGACGACGTGGCAGCGGTTCGATCGCGCCCTGCCCGCGGCTCGCGACCTCGTCCCAGCTGGTAGCCAGGTGCGACGCGAATGCCCGCAGGTCCTCACCATCGTCGGCCGCCGCCGCGGCGGGGATTCCGGAGTGCGTCCCGAGCGACCAGGGCGGCATCCGCAGCGGGGAGAGCACCGTCGCGTCGTCGGCCCGGCCACCGACCCGCCGGAGCCAGTCGTCGAAGCGCAGCACGCCATCGTCGGCGTCGGCGACCAGATGGTCGATGACGAGCAGCTCGTCGTCGGTGGTCCGCGCGATCGTGGCGGCGTGGAAGCGGGCGTTGCCGACGCCGGTCGGGCGGTACGTCACGGTCATCGCGCTCGTGAGGGCGTCCTCGCGCGCGAGGGAACCCATGGCGCGCGTGAGGTCGTCGCCCGCCTCGCGCTGCGCGAGCGACAGCGCTCCCATCGCGGCGCGCTGGATGCAGCGGTCGTCGTTGCGCCACACGAAGGCGTGGCGCAGCTCCCAACCGATCGTGTGCACAAGGTCGCTTGGCACGGGGCGCAGGCGCGCCAGGCCGTCAGCGAGCGAGGGTGGGGTCCTGCCGGATGCCGCGAGGGGTCCGACTGCGTCGACGGCGCGTGCCACCTCGTCGCCCCACGCATGCAGCGCAGCGCCAGCATGCGCGGCGCGAGCCGCATCGACGATCGTCCCCGGTCCCATGCCTGGATGTCGGCTCCAGCCCTGCGCCCGTCCCAGATCATGTGAGCGAGTCTGGCTAGCGGCGCTTGCCCTTGGGCTTCTTGTTGCCGTTCCCGTTGCCGTTGTTGCCCTCGGCGGTGGGATCCTCGATCGGGACCTCGGCATCTCCGGCGGCCTCGCCGACGATGAGCCGCACGGTGCCCTCCTCGCCGACCGCGGCGCGACTGCCCTCGCCCGGCTCGACGCGGATCACCACGTTGAACTTGGCCGGATCCTCGGTGGCTTCGGTGATGATCTCGGGGCTCGAGAAGCCGGCGTTGGCGAGCGCGGTCATCGCATCCTCGCGCCCCAACCCCTCCACGTCGGGGATCTGGTTGAACCCGTTCGCGACGAGGAGCGTGATCCGTTCGCCCGCGGCCAGCTCGCTGCCGGCGCGCGGCTCCGTTCCGACCACGGTTCCCTCCGGGTCGGGCGATTCCACGCTCTTCTCGTCGACGTCGTAGTTGTACGGGTCACCTTCGAGGATGGCTCGTGCCTCGTCCGCCGACTTGCCGTCCACGGGCGGGACCGTCTGCGCCTCGGGTCCGCCGCTCAGCGTCACGGTGACCGGTGATCCAGCCTTGAGCTTGGTCCCGTTAGCCGGCTCCTGGCTGACGACATAGCCCTTCTTCACGTCATCACTTGCGACGCGCTCCGGCGACACCTTCGGCACGAAGCCTGCGCTTCGAATCGCGGCCAGCGCCTCGTCGCGCGCCTTGCCGCGCACGTCGGGCACGGCCTTGGGTGCCGGACCCTTGCTGAGCACGAGGTCGATCGACGCGCCCTTGTCGGCCTCGTCGCCGCCGGGCGGGTCCTGGTCGATGACGGTGTTCACAGGCTCGTCGCTGAAGGCCGCGGAGACATCACCGACGGTGAACCCGGCTTCCTTGAGCTCCAGGGTCGCTGCCGCGCGGGTCGCGCCGACCACGTCGGGCACGGTCTCGCCCTTGGGCGCGAGCAGCAGGAAGTACAGGGCTGCGCCGAGCAACACCAGCACAATGAGCGCGGGCAGGATCCAGCGGGCGGCCGAGCGTCGGTCGTCGGGCTCGTCGTCATCCCAGCCGGCGTCGGGCCACGCGGGCTCCGGCGGCACGGGCTGCTCGTACACGCGGTTGGAGACCGGCACCGGGGTGATCGGCGTGACCTGCGTCGCGCCGGCTCCTGCCGGGATCCCGGCGATCACGGCGGTCATCGCGCTCGTGGTGCCGCCCTCGCGGGCGCGGTCCAGGTCGGCGAGCATCTCGTCGGCGGAGGCGTAGCGCCGCGCCGGGTCCTTCTCCATCGCCTTGAGGATGATGCTCTCGAGCTGCGGCGTGACGTCCTTGTTGATGCTGGACGGGCGCGGCACGGGATCCTTCACGTGCTTGAGCGCGACGTTGACCGGCATCTCACCGTCGAACGGCACGCGGCCAGTCGCGACCTCGAACATCACGACGCCGAGCGAGTAGAGGTCCGACGTGGCGCTCACGTCATGGCCCTGCGCCTGCTCCGGCGAGAGGTACTGCGCAGTGCCGACGATCGACCCGGCCTCGGTCAGCCCGCTGTCGGCGCCCGCCCGTGCGATGCCGAAGTCGGCGATCTTGAGGCGGCCGTCCGTGTCGACCATGAGGTTGTGCGGCTTCACGTCGCGATGCACGATGCCGTTGCGATGGGCGAAGCGCAGCGCGTGGAGCGCCTGGCGACCGTAGGCCAGCACCTCCTGCTCGGTGAGCGCGCCGCGGCGCTGCACGAGCTCCTTGAGCGTCATGCCGTCGATGTACTCCATCGCGATGTAGTACGTGTGGTCGGCCGCGCCCCGGTCGTACACCTGCACGATGTTGGGGTGGTTGAGGCGAGCCGCCGCGCTGGCCTCGCGCTGGAAGCGCTCGATGAACTGCGAGTCCTCGGCGTAGCGCTGGTGGAGGACCTTGATCGCGACTCGACGACCGAGGGTCTCATCCTCGGCGAGGTAGACGTTCGCCATCCCGCCGGCGCCGATGCGTCGCTCGATGCGGTAGCGACCGTCGTAGGTCGTGCCAACCAGTGGATCGTTCGTAATGGCCATTTCTCAGACTGCTCCAGGTACCCGTTCGCCGTGGGGGTGCCGAGTCATGCTCCGCATCATGCCGCACCTGCCGAATCTCGGCGGAGGATCGCTTCCATCACCCGTCGGGCGATCGGTGCCGCGATGGCACCACCGGTCTGGCCGGAGCTCTGGTTCTCGATGGCGACCGCGATCGCGACCTTCGGCGACTCGGCCGGCGCGAAGGCGATGAACCACGTGATGTTGCCGCTCGGCGAATCGGCCGTGCCGGTCTTGCCGGCGACGTCGATCCCCTGGATCCGCGCCTGCGTGCCACTGCCCTCGGTGACGACGTTCTTCATCATGTCGACCAGCTCGCCCGCCGTCTGGGCGGAGATGGCGCGCTTCCACGTGCGCTCGCGACGCTCCTCGACCAGGCCGCCCTCCGGCCGCGTGACGCGCTCGATGAGCGTCGGCTCCGGCACGACGCCGTCGTTGCCGATCCCGGCGGCGACGAGTGCCATCTGCAGCGGCGAGACGGTGAGCTTGTCCTGCCCGATCGCCGTGCGCGCTTCGTCGAACCCCGTTTCCTCGGGGAGGGGCTTGCCGTCGGTGCCGGTGAGCCCGCTCGCGCGCAGCTCGTTGCCGGGGAGCCCGTACAGCGGCGGGGTCGAGAAGAAGCCGAACTTCTGCATCTGCTCGCGCAGCTTGGCATCGCCGAGTTCCGCTCCCAGCTCGGCGAAGGTCACGTTGATCGACTTGGTGAGCGCCTCGGTGAAGTCGTGGGCGCCGGGGCAGGAACCGCCGAAGTTGCCGACGTCCGGCCCGGGGGTCGGGAAGGTGCAGCCGCCCTTGAACTGGCGGTCCACCGGCACGCCGTTCTCGAGCGCGGCCGACGCGGTGACCACCTTGAAGGTCGAACCGGGCGGATATGCGCCCTGGGTCGCGCGGTTGAACAGCTTGCTGCCAGTGGCGGCCCGTGCGTAGTTCTCGACGATCGATGCGGGCGTGAAGGTCGGGCCCGAGGCCATGGTCAGCACGCGACCGGTCTTCGGCTCGATCGCCACGACCGCGCCGGTGTAGCCACCCTCCGCCAGTGCGCGCTCGGCGGCGCGCTGGCCGCGCGAGTCGAGGGTCAGCCGCACGTCGTCGCCGATCGCTTCCTCGTCCCCGTCGAGCAACCCGACGACCGCGCCGAGGTTGCGCGTGGAGCCGGTGAGCACGTCGTTCATCGCGCGCTCGACGCCGGCGCGCGAATGGCCGCGCGTGTCGTAGCCGAGCACGTGCGCGCCGAGGGTCCCCTGCGGGTAACGCCGGCGCCAGATGGTGTCACCGTTGATGCCCTTGGACGCACCGCGCCCGGCGATGCGCACGCCGTCGCGCGTGGAGATGAAGCCGCGCTGCACCCGCTGTTCGTAGTACGCGGTCTGGTTGTTCTCGTCGCGCTGGCGCAGGTCGCCCGCGACGATCACCTGCCACCACGTGAGCATCCCGATGATGCCGACGAAGCCGAGCCCGAGCGCCGTGAAGATGCGCGCCATCCGCGTGTTCATCGTGGTCGAGCTCATCGCCCGCCCCCGACCGTCGCGGCGCGCGGCGGGCCCTGGGCCTCGACCGCGCCGTGGTGGGAGACCATGAGCAGCAGGCCGATCAGCAGCCAGTTGGCGAGCAGGCTCGAGCCGCCGTAGCTGACGAACGGCAGGGTCTGGCCCGTCAGCGGGAGCATGCGCACGACGCCGCCCACGATGATGATCGCCTGCATGGCGAAGACGGCGCTCAGGCCGAACGCGAGCAGCTTGGAGAATCCGTCGCGGCACGTGGCGGCGATGTGGAAGCCGCGCCAGGCGACCACCACGAAGCACAGCAGCAGGCCGACCGCTCCGACGAAGCCGAGCTCGTCGGCGATCACCGCGAACACGAAGTCGGTCTGCGCGTCGGGGATGAGGGTGGCGCCGTTCTCGGCGACCACGTACGCCTGGCCGAGACCGCGCCCGAGCAGGCCGCCGTCACCGATCGCGAACAGCGCCTGGAGCGGCTGGTAGCCGGTGTCCTCGGGACGCGACCACGGGTCGAGCCAGACGTCGACGCGCTCCTGGATGCGTCCCGACGTGGAGTAGATGAAGGCGGCCCCGCCTGCGAATGCCGCGCCGCCGACGATCGGGTACCACGCGCGGCCCGTGGCCACGTAGACCATGAGCAGGAAGGAGCCGTAGAAGAGCAGGCTCGTGCCGAAGTCGTTCATGAGCACGAGCAGGCCGAGGCTCAGCAGCCAGAAGAGCGCGAGCGGGCCGAGGTGCTTGGGCGAGACGCGCAGCGCGAGCAGCTCGCGGTTCTCGCGCAGGTAGGCCGCGAGGAAGATCACGATCCCGATCTTGGCGAACTCGCCCGGCTGCAGCTGGAGCGGGCCGAAGTCGATCCACAGCTGCGAGCCGTTCACGGTCTTGCCGAGCGGGCTGATGGTGATCGCGAGCGCGAGCACCGAGCCTGCGCCGATCACGTACTTGTAGCGCTCGAGCACGTGGTGGTCGCGCACGAGCAGCACGAGCGCCGCGAGCAGCGCGAGTGACACCACGAACCACGCGGTCTGCTTGCCGGCGAGCTCCGGCTTGATCCGGTACGTCATCGTCACGCCGACGCCCGTCAGCAGGCCGGCGCCGGGCAGCAGCCACGGATCCGCGAGCGGCAGCGCATGGCGCACGACCAGGTGGGCGCCGAGCAGCAGCGCCAGGAAGGCGCCGCCCCACGTCAGCCCCGCGGCGTCGACGACCTTGTTGCGGGCGAGGAAGACCGTGCCGTACGCCGCGGCGACCGCGATGCCGACCACGAGCAGCCACCATGCCTCACGAGCTCGTGGCGACGCCATCGACGCCCTCCTCGGTGGGTGGCTCGAGCTGCTCGGGCAGTTCGTCGAGCACTCGCTCGGCGTCCTCCCGGCTCAGCAGGCGGTGTGAATCGACGAGACGTCGACGATCGGCGGTCTCCAGCTCCTCGACGTCGATGTCGGAGGAGCGGTAGGGGCTCGCAAGCCCCGCGAAGGGGAAGCCGCGATCGATCCCGACGCGACCGTCCCCGCGCTCGACCAGGAAATAGGACTGGCTCCACACGATGCCGCCGGCGGCGGCTGCAACGGCGACGAACAGCGCGAGGGCGAGGAGCCCGCGGCGACTGCTGCGGCGCTGGTGGTCCTCGTCGGACCGCTCCCAGCTCTTGACGCCCTCGGTGACCGGTTCCAGGCGCGGCAGCTCGCCGGATGTCTCGGCAGGGGTGGCCCCTGCCGGCGGGTGGATCGCGGGGATCGGCCCGGATTCCTCGGCCGGCGCGGCGCTCGCCTCCGGCACGCGCAGCTGCGACGTCGTGGCTGCTGCGTGCAGTGCTTCGATGCTCAGCTCCCCGCTCACGTCGCTCGGGACCGGCTGGGCGACGACCACGCTGATGTTGTCGGAGCCGCCGCGCGCGTTGGCGAGCGCGACCAGGCTGGCGACGGCGGCGTCGGGGTCGTGCGGCTGCTCGAGCAGCGCATGCGCGAGCTCCACGTCGGCGACGTGCTCGGTCA
>JAOPYU010000070.1 GCA_025964455.1 Thermoleophilia bacterium
ACCGGACCTGCCCGGGAAGAAGAGGACGGGCCTCGGCGGCATCCATGCCGCGCGAGACCCGTGAAGCCCCGGTTCGTCGTCGTCGCCAAGGGGGGAGGGGGGAAGGGGACGGTGACTGGGATGCGAGCTGTCGGGGAGGAGCGGCTCGGTCCCTCGGTGGGGGTATACCTATGTTGTACGACACGATCTGCAATGCTGTCAACACCCTGTTGAGCAATTGCACGCGCCACGTCATGTAGCCCGATTCGCCGCGTCCCCGACCGAGACCCGGAGCGACGCCGCGCCCCGGCCCCCGTAGCCCGGCCAAGCACGCAGGCATCGGGGCGGGTGCCTGCTATACTCGCGGGCGGACCGCCGGTTCGCGCATGTGTGTGCGCCGTGACGGGACCGGAACCAGGACAGGACGTTCGGGGCCAGACGGCCCCTTTTTCATGGCACGACACTTCGACAGAGAGCGCGAGCTGCAGGACGCCATCGAGGCGACGATCGCCCCTGCGCTCCCCGAGATCGAAGTCCTCGACGTGGAGCTGAACGATCCGCAGGAGAAGGTCGTCGTCTACATCGACCGCCCGAACGGGATCGGCGTCGAGCACTGCGAGGCCGTCACCCACGCGATCCGGGACACGTGTCCCGACCACGAGCTCGAGGTCTCGAGCCCGGGCATGGAGCGCCCCCTGCGGCGCCCGGCACACTTTCGCGAGGCGATCGGCGAACTGGTGAGGATTCGCCAGCACGGACACCACCGCGCGTCGGTGGTGGAGGTGCTGGGCGTGGAAGATGCCGTCGGCGTGACCGTCAGGCCCCAGGGTGGGGATGAGCGCGTCGTGCCGTTCGGAGAGATCGTGCGCTGCAAGCTCGTGGTGAAGGACCCCTTCGCCGCAGCGGCAGCCAAGAAGAAGGGGCGGACATGAGCAAGGAGATCATCGAGGCGGTCCAGATGCTGGAGCGCGAGAAGGGCATCTCCGGCGAGGACCTGCTCACGGCGCTCGAGGACGCGCTCCTCGCGGCCTACCGCAAGACGCCGGACGCCGTGCCGTTCGCGCGCGTGGAGATCGACCGCGCCAAGGGCACCTTCCAGATCCACCAGTTCGTCGGCGACGAGCTGCCGATGGAAGCGATCATCCTCCGCGACGAGCCCGAGCTCGAGGAGACGCCGGCCGCGGTCAACCCCGACGGCACGCCCGTCGAGGACGACGAGGACGAGATCGACTTCGACATCGACTGGTCGCAGGTCCCCGCGTCCGACATCGAGACCGTGCCGATCAACCCGTCGGGTGAGTTCGGCCGCATCGCCGCGCAGACGGCGAAGCAGGTCATCCTGCAGCGCATCCGCGAGGCCGAGCGCGGCATCATGTACGACGAGTACATCGACCGCGTCGGCGAGCTGATCAACGGCACCGTGCAGTCCCAGGAGCGCGGCGTGACCGTCGTGGAGCTGGGTCGCGGCGCCGAGGCGATCCTGCCCAACAGCGAGGGCATCCCCGGCGAGCGCCACGACCACGGCGCGCGCATCAAGGCGGTCATCCTCGAGGTGCGCAACGGCACCAAGGGTCCGCAGATCGTGCTCTCGCGCGGCTCCGACGAGATGATCCGCCGGCTCTTCGAGCTCGAGGTCCCCGAGGTCGGCGACGGGCTCGTCGTCATCAAGGGCGTCGCGCGTGATCCGGGCTGGCGCTCCAAGATCGCCGTCGACAGCCTCCAGCAGGGCGTCGACCCGGTCGGCGCGTGCGTCGGGCCGCGAGGCAGCCGCGTGCGGATGGTCGTCTCCGAGCTGCGTGGCGAGAAGATCGACATCATCCCGTGGAACGACGAGCCGGCACGCTTCATCGCCAAGGCGCTCTCGCCCGCGCGCGTGAAGGAAGTGCTCGTCGACGACGAGTCGATGCAGGCGACCGTGATCGTGCCCGAGGACCAGCTCGCGCTGGCGATCGGTCGCGAGGGCCAGAACGCGCGGCTCGCCGCGCGCCTGACCGGCTGGCGCATCGACATCCGCAGCGCCGCCGAGTACGACGCCAATGCGCCCGAGGAGGGTGGCAGCGGTCCGGTCGACCACGGTGACATGACGGGTGACGGACGCTGCCAGGCGATCCTCAAGACCGGCAAGCGCTGCCCGAACTCGGTGGAGGAGGGCGAGCAGTTCTGTTCCCTCCACGAGGGCTGGGTCCCGACCGAGGAGCCCGAGGACGAGGCCGGTGGCAGCGATGCCGCCGAGGCCGAGGTCGAGGTCGAGGAGGCCGAGCTGACCGAGGCGGTCGCCGAGTCGGAGGAGACCCCCGTGGAGGTGGAGGCCGAGGCAGAGACTGCCGGGGTCGCCGCATCCGAGGGTGACACGGAGGCGGATGGCTGAGCGCCATGAAGCGATTCGGACCTGCATCGGCTGCCGCACGCGCGCACCACGCGCGCAGCTCGTCCGGTACGTGCTGGCGCACGCACCGGGTGACTGCGTCGTCGCCGTGCGCGATGACGGGGCGCGGCTTCCGGGCCGTGGCGCCTGGATGCATGACGATGACGGATGCAGGGACCTCGCGGTCCGACGGCGAGCGCTCCGGCGCGCGCTTCGAGCAGCGGGCGACGTCGAGCTGGGCAGCACGCCCGGCGGCGACCTCGAGTGACACCGGTAACCACAGCGAGACACCATTGGACACGGGCATGTAAAGAGCCCGTGCCAGATACAGCAGAGCGGACGGAAACGCGAAGATGAGCAAGAAGCGTGTCTATGAGATCGCGCGTGAGCGCGGTTTGACGACTCCCCAGGTGATCAAGCGCCTCGAGCAGGCGGGCGTCGCCGTGAAGGCGGCTGCCTCGACGGTCAGCAACGAGGACGAGGAGCGCGTGTTCGGCGCTGCCAAGGCGCGCGAGACCGCAGCGCCGTCGGCAGGCAAGGGCCTGCCCAGCTGGCTGAGCCCGAGCTCGCAGTCCGGTCCGCGCACGACCTCCAAGGCCGCGCTGGACGCCGAGCGGGAGGAGCGCACCGCCAAGGCCGATGCCGCCAAGGCCGCCAAGTCCAAGGCGATGGACCAGGCCCGCGCCCTGCGCGCCCAGCTCGCCGCCAAGAAGGCGCAGCAGGAGGCAGCCAACGAGGCCGCACGCCAGATCGCCGACGAGATCCCCGGCGAGGCAGCCAAGGCCGTGCAGGCGCTCGAGGACGCAGCTGCCGCGAAGGCGGCTCCCGTCGCCGCCGCGCCCGCCGAGGCAGCGACCGAAGCACCAGCCGCTGCCGAGCCG
>JAOPYU010000242.1 GCA_025964455.1 Thermoleophilia bacterium
ACGCCGAAGCCCGCGGAGCTGCGCCGCGGCCAGGACGGCCTGGATGCGCGCGCACGAGATGCACGCGAGCGGGTCAAGCCCGGCGGGATCGACCCCGCCTACGATCGTGAGCAGGCCGAGATCCGGGTGCGGGCTGCGTACTGGAAGCGACACGACAGCTACGTGGGGGAGTCCGGGAAGGTCTACCGCGTCGAGGACTTCAACGACATCAACGGCGACCTGACCGTGACATCCACGAAGCAGGTCGACAACCGCCCCTCCAAGGCCGAGTTGGCCGCGGCTCGCGCCGGCCAGCGACGCCTCGACGGCCGCATCGACAACCGCGTCGAGGGTCTGCCGGCGACGGCGCAGGACGACCCGGGCGCCCGCGCGCGGATCGAACGCAACCAGCAGGCCATCTACTA
The DNA here is from genome assembly GCA_025964455.1 of Thermoleophilia bacterium. The sequence continues at coordinate 405 of JAOPYU010000242.1, forward strand.
CGCCACGCACCCGATCAAGGTCGAGGACGGCAACGTCTACTCGGCGACGGTCGATCCGCAGTCCGGCCACGTCGCGTTCGAGCTGCAGCCGGACCGGCTCACCGTCACCGAGACCCACGTCATCTCCCTCGACGGCTCGCAGGAGAGCACCTACGAGGTCGAGGGCGAGCTGCCGGACAACCGCGGCAGGTCGAGCTCCACCCGGACCGAGCGCACGAACGCGAACGGCAGGATCATCGGTGGCTCCTCGCGGAGCGAGTACGACGACTTCGGCGATGGCCCCGGCGCCGACAGCATCTCGCGCGAGGAAGCCACCACGTTCGGCCGCGGAGGACGGCTCATCACGCGCGACGTTCGCCTGGGCCTGTACTCGCAGGGTGCCCGTTCCGAGCTCAGCACGGCGGAGAACTACGACGCAAAGGGGCGCCTCGCCCGCAGCGTGACGCAGCGCCACGACGAGCGTGACGGGCCGCAGCAGGGGAGCGACGTCGACGAGACGATCGAGGTGACCGACTCGACGACCACGCTCTCGTACGAGCAGGGCGTGATCGCCCGGAGCCGGTCCGAGGCCACGACGACCAACACCGCCTTCCCGAATGAGCCCGTCGAATCCGTCACGGCCACTGATGTCAGCTTCGACCAGCAGGGACGCCCGATCGGTTCCGTGGTCGACCAGACGGTGACCGAGCAGGACATCGCCAACCACGAGACGACCACCGACGTCGCGCACACGACCCGCTCCAACGGCGGTGCCCCCATCTACCGTCCTGATGGGACGCCAGCGGTCGATCCGGTGGGGACGCTCACGCGCACCTATCGCAAGGTCGTCCCCGACGGTGGCCAGGACGACGGCCACGACTTCGAGCAGTCGCTCGTCCTGCAGGGCAGCCTCGACCCGACGACGGGCGCATACGCATTCAGTGACACGGCCGATGGCACGACCGTCTCCCGCGGCAAGGACGGGGACATCACGCACAGCTACGACCTGCGTGTCGACCCGAAGACGGGAGCGACCAGCGGCGAGCCCTTCAACGACATGGAGCACGACGACCGGTCCGGCTGGCGCAAGGTGCAGGACGGTGTGACCACCGTCGCCAAGTGGGCCGGCGCGGTCGCGGGCGCGGGGCTGCTCGTCGCCACGACCGTCGGGACCGGCGGCCTCGGCACGCCGGCTGCCTGGGCCGCCGCAACCGCTGCGTTCAACACCGTGGTGCTCGGCTCGACCGTCTTCGATGCGACCACCGGCCGCAACCACGCAGGTTTCAGCGACGCGGCCCTCGCAGCGGTCGGGACGCTGCCGGGCTTGGGCAGCGGCGTCGCCTGGGCCGGCAAGAAGGCTGTCACCCGCGCGCTGAGCAGCGGTGTCGACGATGCCGTGCGCGGCGCCCGGCTCGCTGCCGCCGGCGACCGGTTCGGGGCAGCTGGCAAGCTGCTCATCAAGCCCGCCGCCGTCGGGAATGCGACCTTCGCCGGCGTGCAGCTCGAGAACGTCCGCTCCAAGGTCGCACGCGGCGAGCCGCTGACACCGCTCGACGTCGCGCTGCTGCTGGCCGCCGGGGGTCGGGGGAACTTCTCGCGCGGCAAGCTGAACGGCACGATCGCGTGACCCACGCCGCTAGACTTGGCCCAGGTGCGCGTGCCACTCCGCCCGCGCATGGCTGAGGGAGAGCACGATGAGCGTCGCAAGTGGCAAGGTCGCCGACCGCTTCCACGAAGCGATGCGCGAGCGTGAGGCGGAGAACCTCTCGGAGTTCGCGGCGCGCTCCTACTGCACGGCTGGGCGGCTCGACCCGGAGGAGCCGGAGCAGTGCTCGGTCCGCAGCGCCTTCCAGATCGATCGCGACCGGATCCTGCACACCAAGAGCTTCCGCCGGCTCATGTCCAAGACGCAGGTCTACATCGCGCCCGAGGGCGACCACTACCGCACGCGCCTCACCCACACCCTCGAGGTGACGGCCATCGCGCGCACGGTCGCGCGCGCGCTGTCGCTCAACGAGGACCTGGTCGAGGCGATCGGCCTCGGCCACGACCTCGGCCATCCCGCCTTCGGGCACACGGGCGAGCACGCCCTCGACGAGGCGCTGCGCGAGCGTTTTGGCCTGCGCTTCCACCACAACGAGCAGTCGCTGCGCGTGGTCGACCACCTCGAGCGCGACGGACGAGGCCTGAACCTCACGGCGGAGGTGCGCGACGGCATCCTCAACCACACCGGTGACACGGACCCCGCGACGCTCGAGGGCAAGATCGTCAAGATCGTCGATCGGGTCGCGTACATCAACCACGACATCGACGACGCGATCCGCGCGGGCATCCTGCGCCGCGAGGAGCTGCCCGGACAGGCGATCCTGCTGCTCGGCGAGACCGGCTCCCAACGCATCGACCGCCTCGTGCACGACCTGATCGAGGCGAGCGCCGATGCCGGCGACATCGTCCAGGGCGACCGAATCGGGCCGGCGATGAATGACCTGCGCTCGTTCATGTTCGAGCACGTCTACCTCAACGACGACAACAACGCCGACAAGCAGCGGGTCTCGGAGCTGCTGCCCCGGCTGCTCGACTGGTACGTGGAGCATCCCGATCAGCTGCCGATGCTCCCGGGCGCCGATGCACGTGGCGACGACCTGCCGCGACGCATCACCGACTGGATCGCCGGCATGACCGACCGCTACTGCTTGCGCGTGATCGAGGACACCTTCCTCCCCAAGCGCTTCCGTTTCGCGCGCTGACGGACCGGCGCCGGCGCGTCCAGCAGCCGGTAGGATCACCCCGTGGCGGCGGGA